>DBIH01000170.1 GCA_002296885.1 Flavobacterium sp. UBA807
GCTGATAAAGATGCGCTTCAAAAAAACATTGCCAAAGCCACTGCCGCAATCAATGGTTATGTCGCCGGTTTGCAAAAAATTGATAACGATAAAAGTTTCAAATTCAAGGATTTTAGAATCGGAAAAAAATTATTTACAGAGAAATTCAAATACGATATCGCTGCCGATTTTACTCCTGAAGAGATTTATGCTAAAGCTGTTGCCGATAAAAAAATGTGGCATCAGAAAATGTATGTTACGGCAGATAAAGTCTGGAAAAAATATTATCCAACTCAAGCCAAACCAACAGACAGTCTGGAAGTAATCCGGATGGTGTTGAGCAAAATGCAGGACAATCACGCCACGCCTGCTAATTTCTATCCAACACTGAAAAAACAGGTAACCGAATTGAAAAAATTCATTGTCGAAAAAAAACTATTTGATTTTGACACCGCTTCTACTCCAATCGTTGTTCGTTACATGCCGGAATATGCCCGTGGATTTGCATTGGCAAGTGCCGAGTTCATTCCGCCTTATCAAAAAAAGGGAACCACTTATTATAATATTGATGACGTAACAAAATATCCGCCTGCAAAAGCAGAAAGTGCTTTGCGCGAAACGAATAATTATTCTTCACAGATATTGTCCATTCATGAAGCAGTTCCCGGTCATTGCGTTCAGGGAATTTACAATAATAAAAAATCACCTGATGTATTGCGTTCTGTTTTTCAAAACGGTGCTATGATTGAAGGCTGGGCTGTATATTGCGAAGGTATGATGGTTGAAAATGGCTGGGGAAACAACGAACCGGAAATCGAATTGGCTCTTGGCGTATGGAAGCTTCGCGAGTTGGCTAACACTATAATCGATTATGACATTCAGTGTAAGAATACACCAAAAGAAGAAATCGTAAAACTATTATCAAAAGAATGTTTCCAAACCGACCAGCAGGTTGAAGAGAAATACCACAGAGCGACTGTTTCCCAAGTTCAGCTTTGTTCTTATTTCAGCGGTTCAAAAGCGATACAGGAACTTCGCGATGATTATAAAAAGAAAATGGGCGATAAATACAGCCTCAAAGATTTCCATGAAAAATTCCTGAGCTTCGGAAGTTCCCCCGTAAAATACATTCGTGAACGAATGTTGCAATAATTTTATTTACCGATTATGACAAAACAAATATGGCTCAATCTTCCCGTTAAGGATGCCCTGAAAGCAAAAGATTTCTATTCTCAAATGGGTTTTACATTCCTTGAAGAACGTACCACCGAACAATCGGCTTGTATGCTCGTTGGCGAAAGCAATTTTGTAGTAATGCTTTTCGGTGAAGATATGTTCAGGAATTTTATCCAACATCAAATTACTGACACAAAACAATCGAGCGAATTTTTAATTTCTATCGATGCCGAAAGCCGTGAAGAAGTTGATACTCTTGCACAAAAAGCAAAAGCTGCGGGCGGAATCGTTTATGCTGAACCTGGCGAAAATCAAGGCTGGATGTACGGTTGCGGTTTCTGTGATTTGGATGGTCATCGCTGGAATGTGCTGTATATGGATTTCAGTAAAATGCCGCAACATTAAAAACATTTCTATGAATAAGTTGAACTTTTCAATTGACATCAACGCGCCCAAAGATAAAGTCTGGTATGCGCTTTGGGATGATGAGAACTATCAAAATTGGACTTCGCCCTTCTGCGAAGGCACCTATACCATTTCCGATTGGGATGAAGGCAGCAAAATTTATTTCATGGCGCCAAACGGTGGTGGAATGAATTCCAGAATAGACATCAAAAAACCTTTTGACACTATATCTTTCAAGCATTATGGCGAGATCAAGGATTTTAAGGAAATGCCTGAAACTGAAATAACCAAAGCCTGGGCAGGCTCAGAAGAACGCTATGACTTAAGCGAAGCTGATGGTTTTACAACAGTTTCCGTTTCAATTGATATCGTAGAATCACACATAGAATATTTCAAAGACGCTTTTCCAAAAGCATTGCAAAAGCTAAAGGAAATTGCCGAAGCGGAAACCAAATCAATCACGGTTCGGATTTCAACAAAAGAAAAGCTTGAAAAAGTCTGGGATTATTTCACTAAACCCGAACATATCGTAAACTGGTGCTTTGCTTCGGACGACTGGCATGCGCCAAAAGCTGAAAACGATCTAAGAACCGGCGGCACATTTTCTACAACCATGGCGGCAAAAGACGGTTCGTTCAGTTTTGAATTTGGCGGAACTTATGATGAAGTGATTCCATTAAAAAGATATACTTACACTATGGGCGATGGACGAAAAGTTACCGTTAAATTTGATATGATGGACGGTGCTGTAATCGTGACCGAAAACTTTGAACCCGAACAGCAGAATCCGCTTGATATGCAGCGAGGCGGTTGGCAGGCAATACTTGAAAACTTTAAAAAATACTTAGAAAACAATTAAAAGAAGTAGCAAAGTCCAAAAGTTAAAGAGTGGCAAAGTTTTTAAAATGGATCTAACTTTGGAACTTTGTTACTCTGCAACTTTGCGACTAAAAAATATATAATCTTAAAAACACGAAAAAAATATGGCTACGGTTAATCCTTATTTAATTTTCAACGGAGATTGCGAACAGGCATTTCTATTTTATCAATCGGTTTTTGGAGGTGAATTTCCATACATGGGAAAATTTAAAGACATGCCGCCATCCGATGACCCAAACTGCCCACCTCCTACAGGAGATGAAGCCAACAGAATCATGCACGTTTCTTTGCCAATTGGTAACGGAAGCGTTTTGATGGGAAGCGATAGTACTTCACAAAGTGGCGATGTAGCAATCGGGGCAAATGTTTCTCTTTCTATCAATACTGAAAGCCGTGCAGAGGCTGACAAACTTTTCAATGGTCTTTCGGCTGGTGGAAATGTTATTATGCCAATGCAAAATACCTTTTGGGGTGCTTATTTCGGAATGTTTGTAGATAAATTCGGCATCCACTGGATGATTAATTTTGATGAAAATCCTCAAAAATAATTTACATTGAAAGTAAAATCTCTATATGTCTTTCTGCTTTTAGCAAGCTTTTCCATCAATGCGCAAAAGGCTATTACTCCTTCTGAAACATTAAAAATTGAAGGAAAAATAAAAGCTGAAAAAACTTTTACAATCAACGATTTAGATGCTTATCCAAAAGTCGCAATTCCCGATCAAACGCTTCACAACCAAAAAGGTGAAGTCAAGAATACAGTTAAGAATATGAAAGGCGTTCTGCTTAAAACAATTTTGGAAGACATTAAATTTGACTATGATAAACCAAAGGAACTCAACGAGTTTTATTTTGTTTTTGTTGCCACAGATGGGTACAAAGTAGTTTTTTCATGGAATGAAATCTACAACTCAGAGTCAGGAAATAATTTTTATATCGTAACCGAAATGGAAGGCAAGAACATCAAAGACATGGATCAACGAATACTTTTCATCTCTGCAACCGATTTAAAACCCGGACGTCGTTATATAAAAGCGCTCGAAAAAATAGAAGTCAAGCGTTTGGAATAACATCAAACTTAACA
>DBIH01000214.1 GCA_002296885.1 Flavobacterium sp. UBA807
AAACTTCACCGACGGCAGCACCAGATCCAGCACCTGGGTGAAGTTGGTGCCCTTCAGGCGCGACATGCCGGCCGGGTTGGCGTAAATCATACATGGGATGTCTTCGGTTATAGCAGGTATTCCGTCATTTCAGAACGCGTTTACCTCGTCCCCTTATCCGAAACAAAAAATTGAATCATTGGTTTCGACTTTAAAGAGTGAGGGTTATGATACTTCTTTTTTCCATGGTGCGCCAAACGGTTCGATGGGATTCTTAGGTTTCGGAAATATATTAGGCTACGATCATTATTACGGCAAAACTGAATATAATAATGACGCCGATTTTGACGGCGTTTGGGGAATCTGGGATGAGCCTTTCTTTCAGTATTATAACAAAACACTGTCTACAAAGAAGCAACCTTTTATGGCTACCTTATTCTCGGTATCATCACATGAGCCATATAAAGTTCCCGAAAAATATGAGGGCAAGTTCCCTAAAGGAAAAGTCAACATCAATCAGTGCATTGGCTATACCGATATGGCATTCAGAAAGTTTTTTGCCGCTGCCAAAAAAGAGCCGTGGTACAAAAACACGATTTTTGTTTTAGTTGCCGATCACGGAAATACAATTGCTTATGATGAATACAAAAAAGAATTCAATAAAAACACCGTGCCGATTTTGTTCTTTTCACCTAATGAGAAATATGTTGGTGTGAATAATGACTGGGCACAGCAGATTGATATTTACCCAACGCTGTTGGATATGATTGGTTACCAAAAACCTTTCAGAAGCTGGGGTAGAAGCTTAATCAGCGATAAGCAGGTTGCTCCGTTTGTCATTAAATACGGCTCGAATATGTACCAGTTTATGAGTGGTGATTATATCTGCACCTTTGATGGTAAAAAAGCGATTGGCTTTTATGCAAAAGATGACAAAGGAATGGAGCACAACCTGATTTCAAAACGCAACGCCGCTATGGATTTATTGGAGTTGCGATGCAAAGCTTTTGTACAAGATTATATGGAAAGGATTATTGATAAGCGATTGACAACGGTAAAATAAATTATTCTAAATTCAAAATAATATTTCTTAAAGCTTATTCATATTCTCTGCCAAAGTTTCAATAAACTTTGAGATAGGTCCTTTAATCATCATCGCCATCATTGGATTAAATTCGCCTTCAAAATGCAACTGCACATGGCTTTGCGCATCGGAAACAGCTTCAATGTTAGCAGTCAATGTAAAAGGTAATTTATCGCTTGCTGCAGCCAAAACTACTTTGGAGGTCGGTGTTTTCTCTTTCATCTTCAATTTGATTTCAGGCATTCCTTTTAGTCCGAAGTTGAAAATATCATCACCTAAAACTTCAAATTTGGCAATATTATCGGGCATTAGTTTTTCAAAGTTTTTTACATCTGATAAGGAATCAAAGATGTGTTGCGCTGATTTTGCTACGGTAACTTTTGGGCTTTCTAAATTCATTGTTTGTTGTTTGCTGTTTATAGTTGGTTATTTGGAAAACTTATCCCTTTTTTCTTATCCCTTTTCCCTTAAATTAAACACTCCAGGTCGACGGGCTTTCACGCCATTCCTGCAATGTTTTGAGTTCTTTTTCGGTAATGTAATTTTTGGCTACAGCCAAATCCAATAAATGATTATAATCGGCTAATGTATGCAAATCGATATTGGCTTTTTTGAAGTTTTCTTCTGCTACATCAAAGCCATAAGTAAAAATGGCCACCATGCCTTTTACATGCACTTCAGCTTCTTTTAGTGCTTCAACAGCCAATAAACTGCTGTTTCCGGTGCTGATTAAATCTTCAACGACCACAACATTCTGGCCTTTCTGTAAAAAGCCTTCCACCTGATTCTGCCTTCCGTGTTTCTTAGGTTCAGGGCGTACGTATACGAATGGTAATCCCATATATTCTGCCACCAGCATTCCAATACCAATCGCTCCGGTTGCAACGCCTGCAATCACATCAGGTTTTCCAAACTCTTTCTCAATATGCTTAGAAAATTCTTCACGGATAAAATTTCGTATCGCCGGAAAAGACAGTACCAATCGGTTGTCACAGTAAATTGGAGAGTTCCAACCTGAAGCCCATGTAAAAGGATTTTTTGGATTCAATTTAATTGCATTTATTTGTAAAAGCAATTCGGCTGTTTTTTCGGCTGTGTCTTTATTAAAAATCATAGTACAAATGTATAAAGTTTTTGTCAACGACAAACCTCTTTTTTTAACAAACGAAATCACCAAAGAGACGGATTTTCAGTTGTTTTTGCTGGAAAGCATTGATATTGAGCAGCTCATCATCAAAATGTTCCAAAACAAAATCAGGAAAGCTTCTTTATACTATCCTGATGAAAAAGCAATACTAAAAAAAGTAAAAGAAAAGATTCCGGTTTGCAAAGCCGGAGGCGGATTGGTTTACAACAAAAAAGGAGAGGTTCTGTTCATTTTCCGAAACGGGAAATGGGATTTGCCTAAAGGCGGAATTGAAAAAGGCGAAGAGATTAATGAAACCGCTTTGCGCGAAGTTGAAGAAGAAACAGGAGTTAATAAATTATCCATTACCCGAAAACTCCAGAAAACCTATCATGTTTTTAAACGCAATGGTAAATACAAGCTGAAAGTGACGCATTGGTTTGAAATGCATTCGGATTATGTTGGTATTCCAAAACCGCAGGAAAATGAAGGCATCGAAAAAGCAGTCTGGCTTAAACCCGATGAAGTCAAGGAAGCCTTAAAGAATTCCTTTGAAAATATAAAATTGTTATTTGAAGAAGAAAAACTGCTTAAGTAGTTTTTTTTATCCATTTCATAGCCTTAAAAGATTTTTTAAAAACCAACAAATGAAAAACAAAACCATTGCAATAGCCGGAATTTTAATCTTATTCTTAAGTTCATGTGTTGTTGCCAATCTACCGTCTGAAGATATTCCTCATGAAAATAAATTAGAAAAAGACAACGGAATGATTATCGGAGCAATATCTTTTGAAGCAACCAGAGCAAGGGATATTTTGAACTCTTATACTTTTTATTATTCAAAGGAAAAAGGGTTCGCATGGGATGACCCAAAAAAGAATAATATCAGGATAAAACCATCTCAAACTGTAGGGATGAAATTCAAACCTGATTTTTATGATAATGACAGAGCGGTTTATTATTTCAAAATTGAAAAACCACAGGGGAGATATATCTTTTATGCCTTTAGAACTATGAGAGATGGTGTCCAAAGTTACACTTATACTACAAAGGAACTGGCGATTCCATTTACTATAGAAAATGGAAAGATAAAATACTTTGGCGAGCTAAATGTTAACAGTTTTAATGATGTGCGAGCCGTTTCAAAATCGGAAAGGGATTTGCCGAAACTAAAAGAAATGTTTCCCAATTTAGTAATAGAAAATTAATAACGGTAAACTACTTCACAATCACACTTTCCGGAACCAAAACCGAATAATCGCCTTTATTCCTTATCACATCACGAACAATACTCGAAGAAATATAGGAAGTCTTGGAAGCTGTCAGCAAGAATACGGTTTCAATTTTAGACAATCTTCTATTGGTGTGCGCTATGGCTTTTTCAAATTCGAAATCGGCAGGATTACGCAAACCGCGTAAGATAAAATCGGCATCCAGTTTGCGGCATAGATCAATGGTCAGACCTTCATAAGTAATTACGGAAACTTTAGGTTCATCCTTAAAAGCATCTTCAATAAACTTTTTTCTTTCCTCGAGCGAGAACATATACTTTTTATCGGCGTTGA
>DBIH01000067.1:0-6313 GCA_002296885.1 Flavobacterium sp. UBA807
GCTTCCTTGCCTTGAATCAAAGAGTCATTATCTCTTTTAATTACTGCATTCTCATCTGCGAAAGCGTAAAAAGCTTCCTGAATTCCTTTAGTTTGAGCCAAATTTTTGAAATCGTCTTCGGCTTTAAAAACTTCTTGCTTTAAGGTTTCGGGATTTGCAGGTTCTGCTTTTTTGGAACAACTAATGATTGAAATTGTAACCAAAAATAAAAATAGTTTCTTCATAACTTTATTTTTTAAAAATAAAATAAACCGCCAACACCAAAAAGCAAAAACCTACAACGTGATTCCATCGAAAGCTTTCATTCTTAAAGAAAAGCAGTGAGAAAATAACAAACACGATTAAGGTAATTACTTCCTGAATGACTTTGAGCTGCATTAGCGAAAATGGACCGCCATTGCCTTCATAACCAATCTTGTTAGCCGGAACCTGAAAACAATATTCAAATAACGCCAATCCCCAACTGATTAAAACAATGGTAATCAACCCGGCGTTTTCAAACCATTTGAGTTCTTTGAATTTTAGATGCCCGTACCACGCCAATGTCATGAAAATATTGGACAGAATAAGTAAGCCAATGGTAAAAAAACTTTTCATCTATTTTTTAAAAATTTTACTCAATACTCCAAAAACACCCCGAATGAAAGTTGCACTCGTCACCACTTTCACCACAGACTTACCAATGACAGAAGCAGTACTGGGTTCGCTGCTCTTCTTTTCTTCAGCTTTAGTTTCTTCTTCTGCCTGAGCCTGCGCTTCTGCCTGCTGGTTGGCAGTTTCAATCTTTTTGTTCAGAATTTCATAAGCACTTTCACGGTCAATCTCTTCGGCATATTTTCGAACCAATTTCGATTTGCTGTTGATTTCGGTAATTTCAGCATCAGTCAAAACATCCATTCGGCTCATTGGCGCACGCATCATCGTAGCGGCCAAAGGAGTTGGGATTCCTTTTTCGTTGAGTGCGGTTACAAAGGCTTCTCCAATTCCCAAACTGGTCAGGACTTCATCGGTTTTATAATAAATGGAAGTCGGATAATTGTCCGCTGTCTGCCTGATGGCTTGTCGGTCATTTGCAGTAAACGCACGTAAAGCATGCTGGATTTTCAATCCTAATTGCGCCAAAACACTTGCGGGCACATCCATTGGATTCTGGGTAACAAAGTAAACACCAATTCCTTTGGAACGAATTAATTTGATGATGGTTTCTATTTGATCCAACAAAGCTTTACTGGCTTCATTAAAAATCAAATGTGCTTCATCAATGAAAATAACCAGTTCAGGTTGTTCTGCATCCCCTTTTTCAGGCATCTGCTGATAGATTTCTGCCAGCAGACTCAACATAAAAGTGGAAAATAATTTTGGTTTATCCTGAATGTCCGTCAGGCGGATGATGTTTACATAACCTTTCCCGTTTTCGTCAAAACGCATCAGGTCATCAATTTCAAATGATTTTTCGCCAAAGAAAATATCGCCGCCCTGTTGTTCCAGTTCGATAATCTTGCGAAGAATAATCCCTGTGGTTGCGGTAGAAATTTTTCCGTAACTCTCTTCAATTTCTTCTTTGCCTTCTTCAGTAATATAATTCAGGACTCTTTTGATATCCTTCAAATCAAGAAGTGGCATTTTTTTATCATCGCAGTATTTGAATATCACAGAAACCACTCCGGCCTGAGTATCATTTAAATCTAAAATCCTTGAAAATAAAACAGGGCCAAATTCGGAAACCGTAGCTCTGAGGCGAACACCGTTTTGCTGTGAAAGCGACATGAGTTCAACGGGAAATGAAGCGGTTGCATAAGGAATATTTATCTTGGCGTGACGCTCAGTAATAAAAGGTTTCTCTTCACCTTCTTTTGCAATTCCCGAAAAGTCACCTTTGATATCCATCATCAAAACGGGAATTCCGAAAGTTGATAATTGTTCAGAAAGCACCTGGATGGTTTTCGTTTTCCCGGTTCCGGTTGCTCCTGCAATTAAACCATGACGGTTTAAGGTTTTTAACGGAACTTTTACAAAAGCATCAGGTACTGCTTCTCCGTTTAAAATGGCACCGCCAAGAAGAATGCTTTCGCCTTTTGAGGCATAGCCCTCATTAATATATTTACTGAAATCTGCTGATGTTGACATTAAGTTTTGTTTTTTTGATTATAAAGATAGGGCAAAGTAATGTGTTTTTAAAAATAGGAATTGTTAATTGATTTTATTGTAAATGAAAAAATGTTTAAATTTATTAATGAATAAAGTTTAACTTATAAATACATTTTCAGCTTTTTTTGCGTTATAGTTATAATAATGCATTAAAAATGTAAAAAAGGAGCAAGTTTTTATTTTATTCCTAATGATATTTTCAAATGCTCGAAAGACCTGAAATTACAGAATGAAATCAATGGGGCATTAATGTTAAAAAAAGTTTTTTTATTACAAGTAAAAAATTAAATTTGCTCCAATTCAAGTTTATTAACAACTAAAACTTATTAAATTATTTAAAACTAATTAAAATTTAAAAAAATGGCAAACGTTAAAAAAGAAGGCGGTTCAAAAGGAGTAGGAATGATGTCTGGATTCATCATTTTAGGATGTATTTTAGTAGGATTCATAATTTGGAAATTTGTTATGGGTTCTTCTGACAATTTCGTAAACGGAATAGTTGGTGGAGAACCTAAAGACGGAAGTGTACTTGCGATGGTATACAAAGGAGGTCCGATCGTACCAGTTCTATTGGGATGTCTATTAACGGTAATTGTATTTTCAATTGAACGTTTTGTTGTAATTTCAAAAGCAGCAGGTAAATCTAACTTAGACACTTTTATGCAAAAGATTACAGCTGATATTAAAGAAGGTAAAATTGATGATGCAATCAATGCCTGTGACAAGCAACAAGGTTCTGTTGCCAATGCAGTAAGATCAGCATTAGTAAAATATCAGGAAGTTAAAGCTGAAGGATTTAATAGCGAAGAGGCTGCTGAAACCATCCACGAAGAAATTGAAGAAGCTACAGCGCTTGAAATGCCAATGTTGGAGAAAAACCTAACTATCATTTCTACATTAGTATCACTTGGGACTCTTGCAGGATTATTAGGAACGGTAACGGGGATGATTAAAGCGTTCGCGGCGTTAGCAACTGCAGGAACACCAGATCAGGCTCAATTAGCAAACGGTATTTCTGAGGCACTTATCAATACGGCTACCGGAATCTCTACTTCTGCTTTAGCAATCATCACTTACAATTTCTTTACTTCTAAAATTGATACCTTAACGTATTCAATTGACGAAGCAGGTGTTACTATTGTGAACACTTACAGAAAATTTAGAGGAAGTTTAAAAAAATAATTCAGTTATAATTTAACTGTTTAAAAGAAAAAATAATGGGTAAAGTAAAAATGTCCAAAAAGTCAACATCCATCGACATGACGGCGATGTGCGACGTAGCATTCCTTTTACTTACGTTTTTTATCCTTACGGCAACGGCAAAAGTACCGGAACCGCTACCGGTTGATACACCAAACTCGACAGTACAGACAAAATTGCCTGAAACAGGTTTGGTTACGATTACAGTAGGTAAAAGTGATGGTAAAGAGCAAGTATTTTTTGGAATGAAAGACAGAGCTATACGTTCTGGAGCGCTTGACTATATGGCTAAAAAATATAAAGTTGATTTTACCGATGCAGAGAAAGCACAATTTGCTCTTGTAGAAGAGTTTGGCGTTCCTGTTGAAGGATTAAAACAACTATTAGCCATGAAAGGGGCTGACAGAGCTAAAAAAGGAGTGCAACCAGGTATTCCTATTGACTCTCTCAACAATCAGTTACAGGATTGGATACAATACGCCAGAACAGCAAACATCGATCAAGGAGCTAATAAAGAGCTTCAGTTTGCAATCAAAGGCGATGCTAAGGAAGAATATCCTCAAATAAAAAAAGTGATGGATATTTTGCAGGATCAAAAAATCAATAGCTTTAATTTAGTTACTGGTTTAAGAGGAAAAGACTATAAATAATATAAAGACATTATAAAATGGCTGAATTAAATACCGGGGACTCCGGTGGCAAAAAAGGCGGCGGGAAGGTAAGAAGTAAAAAGTCTAATGCTAAGGTGGATTTAACTGCCATGGTGGATTTGGCGTTCTTATTAATTACTTTCTTTATGTTGACTACCTCATTATCAAAACCTCAATCTATGGATTTGGGTTTACCTGATAAAGATGAAAAAGATAAACCACAAAAGGATATAAAAGTTGACCAAAGAAGAACCATGACAATTATTATGGGCAAGGACAACAAAATAAAATGGTTTCACGGACTTCTTGAAGCTCCGGAACCAGGTGGAAAGCCAACAGATGCAATTTACGGGAAAGATGGATTGCGCAAAGAAATCCTGAAAAGAGTAGTTTCTGTTCCTCAGGTAACAGGAGACAAGGACAAAGGATTGATTGTGATTATCAAACCTAGTAAGAAATCAACGTATAGAAATCTGGTAGATGTTTTAGATGAAATGGCAATCTGCAAAGTTCCTACTTATGCTATTGTAAATGATATTACACCTGAGGAGATGAAATTAGTTGACGAAATGAATAAATAATCCAGTGTTAATCAAAAATATACTAAAAAATGAAATTAGACTTATTTAACAGACAGTGGATAGACATCGTTTTTGATGGACGAAATAAAGCCTATGGTGCTTATGAGTTACGTAAAGAAAACCCTAAGACAAATATACGCGCTTTTATTATAGGGGCTTTAATTTTTGTGCTTGCAGTAAGCGCACCGCTAATTATCAGCCTTCTTCCGGATATGTCAAATGATGAAGCGACACTGGATCAGAAAATAGTAACCATTAAGTTACCCCCAAAAGAACAACCAAAAGATCTTCCACCACCACCGCCTCCTCCTCCAAAAGTGGATCAGGTAAAATTCGTAAAACCGGTTGTGGCTAAAACAGAAGAGATTGTTGAGGAGCCACCAAAAGTTGAGGAAATCAAAGATAAAAAACTTGGCGATGAAACTATTAAAGGTGACCCTGATGCACCATTAACAGTTGAACCGGTTGGTAACGGACCAAGTGTAGTTGAAGAAGATAACAATATCTACAATACTGCCGGTATCGAAGTGAAACCGGATTTTCCGGGAGGATTGGACAAATTTTACAAATTCGTTGGTAAAAACTTTCAGGTTCCTGATGAGGATGGCTTAAAAGGAAAAATATTTGTAACATTCGTTGTCGAAAAAGATGGATCGCTTACAGATATCAAAGTACTTAGGGATATTGGATATGGAACAGGGAAAGAAGCTATCAGAGTTTTAAAATCTTGCCCAAAATGGAATCCGGGTGAGCAAAATGGTAAAAAAGTAAGAGTATTATACTCTTTGCCAATTTCTATCCAAGCACCAGAATAAATGATTTCAAAATTCATAGAAAACTTTCAGAAGAAATCGCTTAAAGAGCGGTTTCTTCTCGTTATAGGCATACTGTTTTTTTTGATTTATTTAACATTGGGCCTGATAATCATATTCATGAAGTCATTACCTTTAACATTAGAATATAAATACAGAATTGTTTTCGGAATTTTACTGATAGTATATTCTTTTTTACGATTTTTGCGATTCTTTAACAAAGAATGATATAAGAATGAATAAATTGACCAAGACACTTGTTGGCTTTTTTTTATTAACCTTACTTTTTGTTTTTTCTTGTCAGGAGAAAAGCAATAAAGTTACAGATACGATTCTGGAAGGTAAAGCTACTATTTATGTTGATGAATCAATACTGCCAATCATCGAAGATGAGCAAGCCGTATTTGAAACCGAATATAAAGCCAAACTACACCTTGTTCCAAAATCGGAAAATGAAATAATCAATGATTTATTCAATGATACTGCCAGAATTGTAATTTTAGCCAGAAATCTTTCGGCTAAAGAACTAAAAGTATTTCAGACCAAAAAGGTGAATCCAAGGATAACACCTTTTGCAACGGATGCTGTAGCTTTTATAAAAAATAAAAATGACAATGACACTTTGGTCGCTTTGCAGGATGTAATCGATTTTGTAAATGGTAAAACAGTACCGGCAATAAAAGGATTGGTTTTTGACAACCCTAATTCGAGTACAGCAAGTTATCTTTCCAGTTTAACAGGAATAACTGTTGCAAATCAAAAAAATGTTTTTTCATTAAAGACTAATGAAGAAGTTATAAAATATGTATCCGAAAATAATGGAATGGTTGGTGTCATTGGGATGAATTGGATTTTTCAGCCACCATTAGAATTGCAACAGTTTGTTGATAAAGTGAATGTATTGGCTGGTAAGGATAAAAAT
>DBIH01000067.1:6412-10890 GCA_002296885.1 Flavobacterium sp. UBA807
AATGTATTGGCTGTTAAGGATAAAAAGAAGTCACAATATTTTTTCCCTACTCAAGACGATATAGCATCAGGGAATTATCCTTTGGCACGTCATTTGTATGTCATCAATTGTCAGGGGTATTCCGGGCTGGGAATGGGGTTTGCTTCCTTCCTTGGAGGAGAAAGAGGACAACGAATAATTTTAAAATCGGGTTTGGTTCCTGAGCATACTCCCAGCAGAAATATCAGGATAAGAAACACAATTACTAAAGATAAAAATTAATTAAAAGAAGATGAACAAGTTTAAAATTTTCAGCGTAGCGTTAGTAGCAACGACAATTGCGAAAGCACAAGATTTAGAGCCGGCGAAGAAAGCTATTGATGCTGAACAATTTGAGAAGGCAAAATCATTATTGAAATCAGTTATACAGGCAAAACCAACAAATGGCAAAGCAGATTTTCTTTTAGGTACAATTTACCTAAAACAAAATATTGCTGATTCGGCAAGTATTTATTTTCAAAAAGGATTGGGTGCTACAGACGGAGCAAGGTTTAATAATATTGGTTTAGGCCAAATGGATTTAGATGCCAATAATAAAACGGCAGCTCAAGCTAAATTTGACTTGGTAATGAAAGATCTTAAAAAGAAAGATACCGAGGAATATGTTTATATAGCCCGCGCTTACATGAATGCAGATAAACCTGATTATAAAAGTGCCATTGCAGTCTTGACAAAAGCAGCAGTAGCTAATCCAAATGATGCGCAGGTACAATTGGCGTTGGGAGATGCTTATTATGGAGATAAAAATCAAAACGATTCTTATGTTGCTTACAGAAATGCATATCAGTTAGATAACACTCTAATTAGAGCCAAAATGCAATTGGGAGTCCTTCTGAAAGGGGCAAAAGCTTATACTGAAGCTGTAAAAGCTTATAACGAAGTAATTGCCATCAACCCAAATTATGGTCCGGTATACCGTGAATTAGCGGAGACTTATTATTTATGGGCAAACAATATACCAAAGACTTATGATGAAAACATCCAAAAAGCATTAAGTTTTTATGAAAAATACATGAGCTTAACAGACCATTCGATTACTTCACGCATGCGTCACGCCGATTTTTTAATTTTGGCAAAAGATTATAAAGCACTCGAAACCGAGGCAAATGCAATGAAACAGTTAGATGGTGTAAATCCGAGAATTCTTCGTTACCTTGGTTATTCTGCTTATGAAAATGGAAATGTAGATGTGGCATTAAAATCATTACAGGATTATATTGCAAATCCGTCAAGTAAAGTTATTCCTCGTGATTACCTTTATTTAGGTCAGGCCAAAATTAAAAAAGGAACAAGCACTGATGGCAAATCAGTTGATCCAACACAATTAGCAGCCGGAATTGCAGATTTGAAAAAAGCTGTAGAAATGGAGCCATTAGCGGCTAATGAATTGAACGAGATAGGGAAAAAATTATATGATCAAAAAGCATTTGGTGCAGCAGCAGCAGTATTTGAAGTTGCAGTTTCTAATCCAAATTCAAAAAATTATCTGCTTGATAATTTCTTTTTAGGTAATGCTATTTATTATGACAATACCCGAAAAGATGTTGCAAAACCGGATCCGATAGCTTTACAAAAAGCAGATACAGCTTTTGGAAACGTAATTACAGCTTCGCCAACAACACAGGATGCTTACATCTTTAGAGCAAGAACAAATAGGTTATTGGAAAAAGATGATATGATGGCTACTTACTATCAACAATATATTGATGTAGTAACTGCAAAAGGCGAAGAAGAAGTTGCTAAAAATAAAGCTAAGTTTATAGAATCTTATAACAACATCGCATCAGCTCTGGCAAATACTGATAAAGCAAAAGCAAAAGAATTATTGAATAAAACTTTAGCACTTGATCCGGCAAATGAATATGCGCTTCAGGCAATCAAGTTGTTGAAATAATTTTCAAAATTGAATTTGAAAAACCGATAGTCAAAAGCTGTCGGTTTTTTATTTAAAGGACTTTCAAAATTAAGTATCTTTGCCGACTAGATTAAATGAAATGTTATCAAAAGAAACACAATCGGCAGTTGAAAGAGGAGAGATGCTTCCGCTGATGGAAGAGTTTTATACTATTCAGGGCGAAGGATTTCATACAGGAACCGCTGCTTATTTTATCAGAATTGGCGGTTGCGACGTAGGCTGCCATTGGTGTGATGTAAAAGAAAGCTGGAATGCCGAACTGCACCCGCCAACTTCAACAGAATTAATTGTCGCCAATGCTCAAAAGTATGCTGATACCGTTGTAGTGACGGGCGGCGAACCCTTAACCTGGGACATGACTTTCCTGACTCAAAAATTAAAAGAAAGTAATTTAAGGGTGCATATCGAAACCTCCGGGGCATATCTTGTTACAGGAAGCTGGGATTGGTTCTGCCTTTCACCAAAGAAAAATAAATTACCGGTTGCCGATGCCTATGCTATTGCAAATGAACTAAAGGTAATTATTTATAATAAACACGATTTCATTTTTGCCGAAGAACAGGCTGCAAAAGTAAATGGGAATGCTATTCTTTTTCTGCAGCCTGAATGGAGCAAAAAAGAAGAGATGACACCCTTAATCGTTGATTATGTAATGAACAATCCAAAATGGAGAGTATCGTTGCAGACTCACAAATACCTAAATATTCCATAAAATCACCCATGAAGTTAATTAAAATTTTACTGTTTGCATTATTGCCAATTTTCGGATTTTCTCAAATTCAGGGAGAAGACGAAGTGTATTTAAATGGAGACAGGATCGAGGCCAAATTTGGAGGAGGCGGAATAGATAATTTCACAGCCTTTATAAATAGAAATTTTGATTACTCTAAGGTTACCAAACCGGGTAAGCTTGAAGCAGCTTTTACTATTGATGAACAAGGTAATTTAACTAAAATCAGAATCACACAGATCTTAGATATAGAATCAGCAACTGAATTGATAAGAGTTTTGAAGATGTCTCCAAAATGGGAACCGGCAAAACGAGGTGGAAAACCAATAAGCATTGAGATAAAGTACCCGATGGTTTTTAGTGCTAAACCTAAACCTTCGACTGATGTATCTGAAACAAAAGGAACTCAGAAAAATTCAGATGATAATGCTATTTACAATACGGCTAGCATCGAATCAAAACCTGAATTTAAAGGAGGCTTGAGTCAATTTTATAAGTTCATTGGTAAGAACTATCAACAGCCAACGGATAAAAATTTCAAAGGAGGAAAAGTGGTTGTTTCTTTTGTGATTGAGAAAGATGGCTCTATCACCGATATTAAAGTTATAAAGGATTGCGGTTTTGGAACAGGTGAAGAAGCTCAAAGAGTATTGTCTAAATGTCCAAATTGGATACCGGGAGAACAGGACGGTAAAAAAGTTAGAGTGGCTTATACCTTACCAATTACACTTCAGCCTTCGCAATAACATAAATCAAATCTCAAACATTGTTTGGGATTTTTTATTTAAAAGCAATTCGTTTCTTTATCTTTAGCAAAATTTTAAAAACTAAATCTAATGAAAAAATTTATCGTAGCTTTTGCTTTAGTGTTAACGTCACAGTTTGGTTTTGCTCAGGAAAAAGCAAGCCGTGAAGATGTTGCAAAAGTAATTGAGAGAAGTGGCGCTGCAGGTCAAATGAATGCTGCTAAAAAACAAGTTTTAGCAATGATTCCCCAAGACAAAAAAGCGGCTTTTGTAGTAGAATTTGATGTCATGATGAACAAAGTTAAAGACAAAACAATTGATATATACCAAGAGGAGTATACCAAAGATGATATAAAGGCGATGCTTGATTTTTATAACAGCCCTGTTGGAAAAAAAATGGCTGAAAAAACAGAAGCAATTGCTACAAAATCTCAGGAAGCGATGGCTGGACTGCAATCGGAAATCCAAACGATGGTAATGAAATACATGCAGTAATATAAACCAATATTATATTTTCAAATCCCAAACTTTTATTGTTTGGGATTTTTTATTTTTACCAAAAACTCGCAATGAAAGAGCAATTCCTTTTAGACCAAAATATCACGTTCCTAAACCACGGTTCTTTCGGCTCCTGCCCAAAACCAATTTTCGAAGAATTCCAACGCTACCAATTAGAATTAGAATCGGAACCTGTTGAATTTATCACCAAAAAACAGCCAAAATACCTTAAGACTGCACGCGAATGCCTTGCAGAATTTGTCAGATGTCAGGGTGATGATTTATTCTTTACTTCAAATCCTACCTACGCGATTAATATTATCATGCGAAGTATTAAGCTTAATAAGGGAGATGAAATCCTGTCTACCAATCATGAATATGGAGCCATGGACAGAACGTGGAATTTCTATTGCAAAAAAACAGGAGCCAAATACATTCGCCAGAATATTTCTTTGCCAATTGTTTCAAAAGAACAAATGATTGAAGAATTTTGGAAAGGTTATAACGAAAACACCAGAGTAATTTTCCTGAACCAAATGTCGAGTTCAAC
>DBIH01000143.1 GCA_002296885.1 Flavobacterium sp. UBA807
GCAACGCGCACCATAGCTCCGCGATTACCTCTTTGAACTGACATTTGCTTATCGATTGTTTTTATTTTTTCTTTCAACAAAGCAATTCGATCTCTAACGATTCTTCTGTCGGTTTCAATTTCTGTTTCTCCTGGTCCACGAAGACCAATTCCTCCTTTTTGACGCTCCAAGTGAGTCCACATTCCGGAAAGCCTCGGTAATAAATACTGACATTGAGCCAACTCAACTTGGGTTCTTGCATAAGAAGTTTCAGCTCTTTGGGCAAAAATGTCAAGAATTAAATTGGTTCTGTCAAGGACTTTGCAATCGAGTATTTTAGAGATATTTTTTTGTTGTGACGGTGACAATTCGTCATCGAATATTACCGTAGAAATATTCTTGTCCTTGATATAAGTAGCGATTTCATCCATTTTCCCTGTTCCTAAAAAGGTTTTAGGATTTGGGCGCTCCATTTTTTGTGAAAATCGTTTAATAACTTCTCCACCGGCAGTAAACGTTAAAAATTCTAACTCATCAAGATATTCCGTTAATTTTTCTTCTTTCTGATTTTGCGTAACTATCCCAACAAGTACCGTCCGCTCAAAATTGATTATTTCTTTCTCTAACATTTTGCTTTTTATTCATTGCAAAATTAGCAATTTGAAATTAAAAAATTTCTATAAATCCCCATAAGATTGGGAGGAAAAACCGCATTTTATCTGTTAAAAAATTAATATTCCTAATTATTCCATAAATTTTATTAAATTTGGGCTTCAATTTTTATAAATAACCACAAACAACTAAAAATTTTCATTTCATGAAAAAAATTACTTTACAACTATTGTTTTTATTCATTACTTTAAGTGGCTATTCCCAAATGGCTTTGGAGGGTTTTGAAAGTCCTGCGCCGACGACTACAACACTCCCTACTACTTGGGCGTTAGGGACAGGTAACTGGTCTATTTTCGAAAGGAATACGCCTACAACTGTCGGATCAGGACAAAGCTGGGGAATCAATGCTTTTGCCGCGGCACTTTCTTATCAGGGGAGTAATTGTGCATCTGTCAGCAGAGAGCAGATAGGTCAGGGAAATACTTCCGAGGACTATTTAGCTACACCACATGTCCTGATTCCAACCAATGGAGAATTACATTTTTTTACAAGAATGTTCACCAGTGGTAATCAGGGTACGATTTATCAGATAAAAGTTGCATCGTCACCAACAGCAGTACCAACTGATCCTACTGCTTATACCTTAGTTCAGCAATGGACTGAAGCCGACATGACAACCACATTTAATGTGTATGAAGAAAAAACGGTTGACTTATCAGCTTATGCGGGTCAAACTGTTTATGTTTCATTTGTCAAAATCTTTACACAACCTACGGCAAACATTGATGGAGATCGCTGGCTGGTTGACAATGTTAGTATCAATACTAAATGTGCAGTTCCAACAGGATTGGTTGCTAATGGTATTACTGCAAACGGGGCGAGTTTAAACTGGGCAAACCCTAGTGGTGCGACTTCGTGGGAAATAGAAGTAGTACTTGCTACTGCTACCCCTACCGGAAGCGGAACCGTTTATAGTGGTTCTTTACCTTATGTTGTAAGTGGTTTGGCAGCAAACACTGCATACAAATACTATGTAAGGGCATTATGTTCTACGGGTTATACTAGTGCATGGTCCGCAGTATCTCCTACATTTACTACAGGAACTTTACCCCCGGTTTGTGGAGGGAATTTTACAGATCCGGGAGGTGCTACAGCTAACTATGGTAACAATGCCAATGTTACAACAACGATCTGCCCAACCAATCCCGGAGATTTGGTTACAATAACCTTTACTGCATTCGCGCTTGAAAATAATTTCGACTTTTTGAAAATATATGACGGAGATAATAATACTGCTCCATTATTAGCTAATTTGACAGGAACTACTTTACCAGGAACATATACATCGTCAGCAGCGAGTGGTTGTTTGACTTTTGTATTTACTTCGGACGGAAGTGGCACCGCAGCAGGTTGGGTTACTAATATAACCTGTGCTCCGGCACCAACTTGTAGAAAACCGACGGGTTTAACTACTAGTGCCATAACTTCAAATTCGGCTAACTTTGGTTGGACACAATTAGCCAATCCGGATAGTAGTACTGCAACAGCATGGCAGGTTTTAAGATTGCCTTGTGGGTCTCCAACACCAACTGCTTCAACACCAGGGTGGGTAGATACAACAACAAACCCATATTCATTTACAGGTTTGACTTCTGCCACTTGTTACGATTTATATGTTAGAGCAGTATGCTCTGTATCAGACAGTAGCCCGATTGCAGGACCTATATCAATAACTACTCTGGTAGCTCCACCTATTTGTGGCGGAAACTTTGTAGATGCCGGAGGTCCTACAGCAAACTATGCGAATAGTTCAAATATCACTACAACAATTTGCCCAACTAATACCGGGGATGTTGTAACTGTAACATTTACTGCGTTTGATACAGAATCTACATGGGATGGACTTTATGTTTATGATGGAAGCTCTGTCACACCGACAGCCATGATTGCAAGTACAAATCCGGCAGGTAACGTTCCGGGCGGTTTAGCCGGTTCTTATTGGGGAACTACAATTCCCGGTCCTTTTACTTCAACAAGTGCTGATGGATGTTTAACTTTTGTTTTCAGAAGTGATACAAGTATCACTCATGCTGGTTGGATTTCAAATATAACTTGTGCTCCGGCACCTACTTGTAGAAAGCCTACTGCTTTAAGTTCGTCGTTACTGACATATAATTCTGTTTCATTAAACTGGACACAACCTCAAAACCCTGATGGTAGCACTGCAACAAATTGGGAAGTTATAGTACTGCCTTGTGGTTCGCCAGCTCCTACAGCAACTTCATCAGGTGTTCAGACTACTTCGAATCCCTACACAGTTACAGGATTGAGCTCTTCAACCTGCTATGATATATATGTAAGAGCTGTATGTAGTACAACTGACAGTAGTGCATGGACCGGACCGAGAACCATAACTACTTTAATTGCTCCACCAGTTTGCGGAGGCAACTTTGTAGATGCTGGAGGTCCTACCGGCGATTATGCAGCTAATTCAAATATTACAACAACTATTTGTCCTACAAACCCAGGAGATGTAGTTACAGTAACTTTTTCAGAATTTAATACAGAAGCAACCTGGGATGGACTTTATGTTTATGATGGAAACGCCGTTACACCGGCAGCCATGATTGCGAGTACAAATCCGGCAGGTAACGTTCCCGGAGGTTTAGCTGGTTCTTATTGGGGTAATTTAACCGGGGCTAACATTCCTGGCCCATTTACATCAACAAGTCCTAATGGATGTTTAACGTTCGTTTTCAGAAGTGATGGTGCAGTTACTGACCCAGGATGGAATTCGATAGTAACTTGCGCACCGCCACCAACCTGCTTAAGACCTGTAACGCTTACTTCAACAAATATAACATCAACATCTGCTTTATTAGGATGGACAGATACTAATATTGTTCCTGCAACTCAATGGGAGATTTTAGTTTTACCTTTTGGTTCGCCACTTCCTTTACCAACAGATACAGGTGTAATTGTTTCGACAAATCCAGCTTTAATAACAGGCTTGCTTCCTGCAACTCAATATACATTTTATGTGAGATCGGTTTGTTCAACAACGGATTCAAGCAGCTGGTCTGTTGGAGCTAATTTCAGAACCTTGATAATCAATGACGATTGTTCGGGTGCTATTTTTGCTCCAGTGAATTCATCAGCCGTTTGTCAACAAACTACTGCTGGTACTATTTCCGGTGCTACTGCATCAGGCGGTGCAATTGCGCCATGTGTTGGTACCGCTGATGATGATGCCTGGTTCCAGTTTGTTGCAACCAATCCTTTCCTGACTGTTTCCTTACAGGATGTTGTTGGATCAACTACTAATTTAAATTTTGCAGTCTATTCAGGTAGTTGTGGTGCTTTGACATCAATATTTTGTAGTGCGGCCAATGCACTGGCTGGTGTTGTAAATGGATTGACTATTGGGCAAACTTATTATATAAGGGTTTACTCTAACGGCAGTACACCACAAACGTCTACATTTAATTTATGTATTTCTACCCCTGCAAGCTGTCTCACTGGTGAATCAGCGTGTCAGAATTTAAGTTATCATAATACTACGGGAATAGCAAGTCAGGGAACAATTGGTTGTTTAACAACTTCTCCAAACCCGACTTATTATACCATAAATATTCAGGTTAGTGGTCCAATTAATTTATTACTGACACAATCAACAACTCCAGGAGGTACTCCTGATTTAGATGTTGATTATGCAGCTTGGGGACCTTTCCCAAGTGCTGCTGCTGCTTGTGCAGCGATTGGTAATCCACCTACTTTAGCGCCTGGCATAGGTGTTCCTGTAACCCAAACAACTGGTTGTAGTTTCTCAGCTGCTGCTACAGAAAATTTAAACATTGTGAATGCTATTGCCGGTCAGGTTTATGTAATTTTAATTACTAACTATTCTGATGATCCTGGTTTCGTTAGTTTATCTCAAACAAATGCAACCGCTCCCGGGGCTGGTACTTATTTCTGTTGCCCTAATGCACATTTTACTTATTCTCCTGTTTCTTACTGTAAACAGCCGAGTACACCTAATCCAATAGCAGTAATTACTCCAGGTTCAAATGCCGGTGTTTTTTCTTCTACTCCAGGTCTGGTATTTGCAAATACATCAACTGGCGAAGTGGACTTACAGGCAAGTGCTCCAGGAAATTATTTAATTACAAACACCGTTGCTGCTACAGCATCATGCGCAGCAAAATCACAGACTTATACAATTAGTATTGTAGAGCCAACATCTGCAACAATAGCATATAGCGCGCCTTCATATTGCCAAAGTATTACTACACTTCAAACCGTTACACAAACAGGAACAACAGGCGGAAGCTACTCTGCCGTACCGAATATTGGTTTGAGTATAGATCCAACAACCGGTGCTATAAATCCGAGTTTGAGTTCTCCTGGTGTTTATACTGTAGTATATGGTTTACCAGGATCTATTTGTACCGCCGGAAATCCTTCAGTACAAGTTGAAATACTGGCATTACCTAATATAGCGCAACCAGCAAATATTAGTGCTTGTGATAGTTATGCTTATAGCAATTTACCTGCATTAGCTGTTGGTAATTATTTCTTACAGCCTGGTGGAGTAAGTCCGCTAGACCTTAGTGGTTCTACAACAAGCAATCAAACAATTTATATTTATGCTGTCGGGGAAAATGGATGTACTAATGAAAAATCATTTACCATTACTGTTAATAGCGTTCCAACACCTATTCAGTATAACGTTACTTCTTCTTCCTGTGCATCACCAACTGGATCTATTACAGTAACGAATCCTCCTGCGGGTACTATAACATTACCATCAAACTTATTTATTTCTGAGGTTACTGATGCTAATACCGGTTCATTAACCTATGTTGAAATATTCAATGGCACCGGTGCTCCTGTGAATCTGAATAATTATAAATTAAGAACATTTAACAATGGTTCAGGTACAGCCTCTACGGGTTGTGACAATACACTTACAGGAACCTTAAACAATAACAGTACTTATGTTGTTGCTATAGGTAGTGCTACTAATCTTGGTGGTGTGACCCCAAATCAGGTTTTTGCTGGCTGTGCCGGTATAAATACCGATGATTGTATCAAATTAACCAATCTTTCTAATACTGTAATCGATTTATGGGGAAGAACTGACGGTACTAATTTTACACCTAATAATCAGGTAGGTTATACTTACAGAAGACTAAACACTGCAACACCTCTTCCGAGTACTACTTGGAATCCTGCTGACTGGACGGCTTTAGATCCTGAAGATTATACCAATGTTGGGACCTATACATTTAATACTTCAAACTATCAGTATAGTATTAATAATGGTAATACTTTCCAAAACAGTGCAACATTCAACAATTTGGCACCTGGAACTTATCCTGTAGTGGTTAAAGATCCAGTAACAGGTTGTGTATCCGCCCCTGTAAATGTTACTGTTGACGCTCCTAATTCTATACCATCTGTAACAACATTTACCTATGCAACTCCTGTTTGCCAAAATGCAACAACCAATCCTCTACCGGATACTTCAGCTACAGGATTTACAACTGGTGGTATATTTACAGCAAACCCTTCAGCCGGAATTGATATCAATCCAACTACTGGTGAAATTAATTTAGCAAATACAGCAGCAGGAACTTATGCAATTACTTATACGTTTGCATTTAATCCTACAACATGTCAAACATTTAGTACTACTACGTTCACAATAGTTATTACTAATACCATAACGCCTGTATTAGGATTCAGTTATACGACTCCTATTTGTCAGAATGCTTCAGCTACCTTATCTCCAACAATGGCTTCAGGCTTTACGACAGGTGGTACATTTAGTTCGTCAGCAGGTTTATCAATTGATGAAACAACTGGTGTAATTGATTTAGCTAATAGTACTGCAGGCAGCTATACTATAACTTATACACTGCCGGGAAGTTCATGTTCTTCTGCTAGTAATTCTACTTTTGATATAGTTATCAATCCGGTTATTACACCTGTAACAACATTTACATATGTAACACCGGTTTGTCAAAATACTGCTACTAATCCGCTGCCGGATACCTCTGCAGCAGGATTTACAACAGGCGGTACATTTAGTACAACTTCTACAGAAATAACTGTCAATCCAACTACCGGTGAGTTGACTAATCTAACTGCCGGAACTTATGTAATAACTTATGATGTTACTGCAGATGCTTCGATATGTCGTACAGCAAGTTCATCATCGTTTACAATAGTTATAAATCCTGTAGTAAATCCTGTTTTAGGATTTAGTTATACAACACCTGTTTGTCAAAATGTTTCTGCTACTTTGTCTCCGACATTAGCAACGGGCTTTACAACCGGTGCAACCTTTAGTTCAACAACAGGTTTATCAATCAATAGTACAACCGGTGTGGTTGATTTAGCAAATAGTACTCCGGGAACTTACACAATAACTGTTACTTCTCTTGCGAATGCAGCGACTTGTTTGGTTGGTGGTACTAATACAGCTACTTTGGTAATCAATCCTACAATAAACGCTGTAACAGGTTTCAGTTACAGTTCGCCTTTCTGTCCTTCAGAGCCTGTTAATTTACAATCTCCTACATTAGTCAGCGGATTTACTACCGGTGGTACGTTTACATCATCAAGTGGATTATCAGTTGATGGACCGACAGGTGTAATTAATTTAGCAAATAGTACCCCTGGAAATTATACTGTCACTTATACTGTTAATGCAAATCCTGCAACCTGCCAGTTAGCGGGAACAGGAACTGCTCAGGTAATGATAATCTCTCCGGTAACAATTGAAGTAACCGGTGGTTGTCAAAGCGTAAGCTATATTCTTACTGCTTCTCCAGTATCTGATTCATTTAATCCTGAAACTGCAACTTATTCATGGCACGATGCCGAAGGTGCATTTGTCGGAAGTACCCAGAGCATTACTGCAGCTGCCGCAGGAACTTATACGGTAACTGTAACAGTTGATGGTTGTGATACTGTATCACTTCCGTTCGTTGTTGATTCAGTATTTTGTGTTATCCAAAAAGGTATTTCTGTAAACAATGATGGTAAAAATGATACTTTTGACTTAACAGGTTTTGATGTTAAAAAATTAACCATCTTCAACAGATTAGGTATGAAAGTTTATTCACGTAGCAATTATGTTAATGAATGGGGCGGAAAAGATGACAATGGTGATGAGCTTCCTGACGGAACCTATTACTATGTAATCGATAGAAACCATGGTGATACTAAAACCGGATGGATTTACTTAAATAGAGCACAATAACCCATGTATAATTTTTATTCAAAACAAAACACAAACAAAATGAAGAAAATATATTTCATTGCGATATTGGCTTTAGCAATAACTGAGTTAAGAGCGCAGCAAGACCCACATTACACCCAGTACATGTATAATATGAGTGTGATGAATCCGGCTTATGCTGGTTCAAAAGAAGGTTTGTCCGGTGGACTTTTATATAGAAAACAATGGGTTGAAATTGAAGATGCACCTACAACAGGAACCTTCTTTTTACATGGCCCGGTAGGAAAAAATGTAGGTTTAGGTGTTTCAGTTATCAATGATAAAATTGGTCCGGTAGAAGAAACCAACTTTTATGGTGACTTCTCATACACCCTGCATTTAGGAGAAGAAAGTAGATTAGCTTTCGGTTTGAAAGCCGGTCTGACCATGCATAAAATTGATTTCAATACTATTTATCCAACGTTACCCGACCTGAATGACGATGTTTTTGGATCGGGCAATCCTAACACTACATTCCTGAATATTGGTACCGGTGTTTTTTATTATACAAATAAGTATTACATCGCCTTATCGGTTCCGAATATGCTAAAATCAAAATATTTGGATTTCAACGGAAGACAATACGGAACTGATGTGATTCATTATTTCTTAACCGGAGGTTATGTGTTTGATTTAAATCCAAACTTAAAATTCAAACCATTTGCGATGATTAAATCATCGGTGAACGCACCTTCCTCTTTTGATGTTTCTACTAACTTCTTGTTTTATGACAAGTTTGAGATAGGAGCAACTTACAGACTGGAAGACTCTTTTGGAGCTATGGTAAACTTTGCCATTACACCAAGCCTGAGAATAGGATATGCTTATGACCATATTATTTCAGATTTAAATGTAGTAACACCTGCTTCTCACGAGGTAATGCTGTTATTTGATTTAAACTTCCCGAAAAAAGTATCTCAATCGCCTAGATATTTCTAACTTAATAAAGCAATCCTAAAAATGAAAAATCTATATATAACATTAAGTTTTGTAGCCATTAGTTTTACAATGTCGGCGCAAAATAAGAGTACAAAAGTTGCAGACAAATTATTCGCAAGATATGAGTATGTTGATGCAGCTAAAGAATATTTGAAACTTGTTGATAATGGTAAAGCTGATCCTTATGTTTATAAGCAATTGGCGGATACTTATTACAACATGTTTAATACTACTGAAGCCGTAAAATGGTATGCCAAAGCAACTGAAACCAATCAGGATGCGGAAACCTATTACCGTTATGCTCAAATGTTGAAAGCTAACGGAAAATACGAAGACGCCAATAAGCAGATGCAGAAATTTGCTGCTGCTGCACCTTCTGATTCACGTGCTGTAGCATTTAAGCAAAATCCGAATTATGTTCCGAAATTATTGGATAAGACAAAGCTTTATAACATTAACCCTTCTGATGTAAGTAGTGATAAATCTGATTTCGGAGCTATTCTGTATGACAACACGGTTTATTTTACAAGCGCCCGAAATGGTGCCCGTAAAAACTACGGTGTTTTGGATGAACCTTTTTTGGATATCTATAAAGCGGATTATAATAGTGATGGAACCGTTACCAATGCTACAACGGTAACCTCATTAAATTCTCAATACCATGATGGACCATTGACCATGAGTGCTGATGGTAATACGGTGTATTTTTCAAGTGATAGTTTCAGAGAAAAGAAATTTGAAAAAGACAAGAAAAACAATTTAAAGCTTGGAAGAAACAGCATCTATAAAGCAACTAAAAATGGGGACACATGGGGAAGCATTGAATTATTGCCTTTCAACAGTAAAGAATTCTCAACGAGTAACCCAAGTTTGAGCCGTGACGGTAAAACGCTTTATTTCTCCTCGGACAGACCGGGAAGTATTGGTGGAGTTGACATCTGGAAAGTTGCAGTTAATGCTGACGGAACTTATGGCGAGCCACAAAACTTAGGCAACAAAGTAAATACTGAAGGTAATGAGAGTTTCCCTTTTATTGCTGATGACAACAAGACTTTGTTCTTTGCTTCGAGTGGTAAACAAGGTTTAGGCGGATTGGATGTATACCAGATTGATTTATCTAATGGAAGTGATGCTTCAAACTTAGGTAAACCGGTAAACACTGAGAAAGATGATTTTGCCTTTACATTCAACGGTGCTAAAAAAGCAGGATTTCTATCGAGTAATCGTAACGGAAACGACGATATTTTTGCTGTAAGCCCTGTTTGTGGAGTTGATGT
>DBIH01000152.1 GCA_002296885.1 Flavobacterium sp. UBA807
CTATATGATGCGCCACCAAGTAAACCGGGAATTAATGTTGTCAAATCAAAAACTGCGGCCCCATCCTGATTTTCATCACAAATTGCATACGGTGCCGATGGTGCTATCAATTGAGGTAACGGACTAACAGCTATATCCATTGTTGATATTACATAACATCCCGTTGCCTGATTGGTTATTCGAATACCCAAAGTCTGCACATATTGTACCTGGTTCTGGTACATCAGATTCGTGATTTCATTAGTGCCGTTCTGCGCGTCACCAAGACTGATATAAAATCTCACGTCCATACCTGTCTGACCGAGTAGTATATCATTTATCCTACTAGCCAAATCAAAGGTCTCAATACCTGTTGTTCCACTATAATTACATATATAATATGGTGGATAATTAGGCTGCATCGATTGAGGGATTGGGTCAACAACTATATGCAATGGTACAACATCATAACAGCCCGTCGGTACAATTTCTACCCTAACGTAAAGTGTTTGAGTCCAAGGCGTCACATTTACAAAACTAGTAATGTTAGTTATCGCATTGACACCATTCTCTGCATCAGCCTGACTGTAATAAAAAGCAACCGAAGTACTTACAGGATTAATAGTTCCCAATACTTCTGGTATAACACTAGTTAAATCAAAACTCTCATAACCTACCACTTCTGTGTAATCACACAAATGATAATCAACGGGTTGGGTAGCAACTGGAGTTGGATTTACAACTAATTGAAAACTACCTATAGCAGCATCACCACTGCTAATTTCAACAATGGTATAATAAACAGTCTGGTTCCAAGAATTAATATTATAATAGGATTCGGGAGTAGAGATGGTATTACTACCAAACGTTTCCTGATATGTTATCTGATAATTAGAAGCAACTCCTGATTGAGCTGCAAGGATTTGAGGAGTTACCTGTGTTAAATCAAAAACACCAAATCCATCATTATTTGGATCACAATAGGTTAATGGTGCCACATTAGGCAAGAACGGAACTGTAAAAGTTTCGGTCTTGGCTACCGAAATTTGCAGGGCTAAAAAACTAAAAAGAAAAAGGAATTTTGTTTTCATAGATAAGAGTTTTCCCAAATCTACAAAAACATTTTAGATAATACTTGCAGGACAAATATTTGATTTATTTTTACAGTAGAAAAAATATACTTCAAATGAGAACTATCGTTGCCCTTGCTTTCCTTTCCTTATTCATAAGCTGCCAGAAAAAGGAAGTTGTTACCCAAACCAAATTTGTTAAGGATGCCCATTCCTTCTCCAATCCAAACGAAGCAGTTGCCAAACATCTTGATTTAGATATTAAAGTTGATTTTGATACACAAACCATTTCCGGTAAAGCTTCTTGGACAATTGACAATACTTCCAAAGGAAACGAAATCATCTTTGATGAAAATACTCTTGATATTACCAAAGTAACTCTGGGCGATGATGAAAAGGAAACCAAATTCCAATTAGGGTCAGCAGTAAAATTCCACGGAAAACCACTTCACATTACCATCGAACCTAACACAACCAAAGTCAACATTTATTACAACACAACCAAAGATGGTGTAGCGCTGCAATGGCTAAAACCGGAACAGACTGCCGATAAAAAGTATCCTTTTGTGTTTTCACAGGGCGAAAGCATCTGGTCGCGTACCTGGATTCCGTGTCAGGATTCGCCAAGCGTGCGTTTTACCTATAATGCTAAAGTTACAGTTCCTAAAGAGTTGATGGCACTGATGAGTGCCGTAAACCCACAACAGAAAAACGACACCGGAGTATATAGGTTCAAGCAGGACAAAGCAATTCCTTCCTACCTGATGGCTATTGCTGTTGGTGATGTCGAATTCAAATCAATTGACAACCGCACCGGAGTGTATGCCGAACATTCGGTAATTGACAAAGCCAAATGGGAATTTGCCGATTTGGGTAAAATGGTTGTCGCTGCCGAAAAACTATTCGGCCCTTACCGTTGGGGAAGATATGATGTGATTGTTTTACCACCGAGTTTCCCTTTTGGCGGAATGGAAAATCCAAACTTAACCTTCCTTACGCCTACCGTTTTGGCAGGCGACCGTTCGCTGACGAGTTTACTGGCGCACGAACTAGGGCACAGCTGGAGCGGTAATCTGGTAACCAACGCAACCTGGGATGATATTTGGCTCAACGAAGGTTTTACCACTTATGTAGAACACCGCATCGGCGAAGAAGTATTTGGAGTAAAGGAAGCTCAGATGCAGACCATCCTAAGCCGTAAGGTATGGGAAAACACGCTTGCAGAAATCGGAAAAGACAGCCCCGATTCAAAATTAAAAGTAGATTCAAGCAAGGGAAATCCTGATGATGCCATGAGTGATGTTGCTTATGAAAAAGGATATGCATTCCTGCAGACGGTTGAAGCGGCTGTTGGTCGCGAAAAGTTTGACAAATTCCTTACTGCCTATTACAACGACCACGCCTTCCAATCGATAACAACCGAAGATTTTGTTGATTATCTGAATAAGAATTTAATCAAAGGAGATAAGGTGCTGGCGGATAAAATAAAACTCGATGACTGGATTTACAAACCCGGAGTTCCATCCAATGTCATCAATCCGGTTTCCGAAGATTTCAATGCAATAGATGAAATCCAGAAAACATGGAGGAAAACAGGCGTAAAAGGCCTAAGCCAAAAAATCAAATCAACCAACGAAAAACAACATTTCATTGATTACCTGCCAAAGGATTTAACCGTCGAGGAAATGGCCGCCATCGATAAGGAATTCAACTTCACCAACGGAGGAAATTTTGTAATACGCCGCCAATGGTTTATACAGGCATTACAGCACCAATACAAAGCGGCTTATCCAGCGATTGAGAACTTCCTTTGCTCCTATAGCCGAACCTTTTCGTTAACGCCACTCTATAAGGAAATGATCAAAACTCCCGAAGGTAAAACATGGGCAAAGCAAATTTATGCCAAGGCTAAACCGGGTTATCATGCAACGACGGTAGTAGAAATCAATAAGATTTTGAAGTAACAAATAAAGCCGGACATTTAGTTCGGTTTTTTTATTGCGTGTCCCTCCTTCGTCGGGTCGGGCTGTCCGCGCTGCAT
>DBIH01000033.1 GCA_002296885.1 Flavobacterium sp. UBA807
TAAAAGACAAAATTGTGGAAGGCCCGATTTTGGAGAAATTCTCAGAAATATTTTTTAATGAGGAGGATTGATTATGGGAACAAAAAAATATTCATCCTACGCCGAAATCGACCACGATTTAAAAATCCTGAAAGTGGAACGCGAAATACATTATAAGAAAATTGTCCTGAGTATCGATAGAACCAAAGAAAGCCTTGTACCGTCAAAATCGGTGTCATTTGTATCTGATATGTATGACAAAGTCTTTTCGGGTTCAGCAGGTAAGATTTTAAATTTTGCCATTCCCTATCTGATCCAATGGTTTATAAACAAAAAAAGAGGCGATTAAGCCTCTTTTTTATTTCAAATTCTAATATTATTTTTTCGGTTCTTCCGGGTTTGAAGTATCGGACGGGTTATAATCGGTAGAAGATTTTCTTTTGTCTTTTACTCTTTTCGGCTGATTTTTCATTTGTTCGCCAATCATACTTGAAGCCGTAAAACTTGTTACCATATTGTTCAGCATATCGCTCGCTGCCTGAGGAGAATTTGGTAATAAAATCAGGTTCGAATTTGTATCGGCGCCAATTGCCTGTAGCGTATCATAATGTTGAGTGATTACAATCAAAGCAGAAGCTTCCTGAGAATTGATTCCTACGTTGTTCAGAACTTCTACACTTTCTACCAATCCTTTTGCAATTTCCCTTCTTTGGTCAGCAATACCTTGTCCTTGTAATTTTTTACTTTCCGCTTCTGCTTTTGCTTTTGCAACGATTCGGATTCTTTGTGCATCTGATTCGAACATAGCTGCGGTTTTTTCTCTTTCGGCAGCGTTTATACGGTTCATCGCATTTTTCACCTGAATATCAGGATCAATATCCGTAACTAAAGTATTGATGATGTCATAACCATAAGCCATCATCGCTTCGTTCAATTCACGTTTTACAGCAATTGCGATATCGTCTTTTCTAACAAAAACATCGTCCAAAATCAACTTTGGAACTTCTGCGCGAACAACGTCAAAAACATAAGCTGTGATTTGATCATGCGGATATTCTAATTTGTAAAAAGCTTCGTAAACGTGTTCCTGAATTACTTTAAACTGAACCGAAACTTTCATTTTAATGAACACGTTGTCCTTTGTTTGTGTTTCGATAATGACGTCTAATTGTTGGATTCTTAAATTTACACGGCCTGCAATACGGTCGATGATGGGAAGTTTAAGCTGTAAACCCGAATTTCGGATGCTTTGGAATTTTCCAAAACGTTCAATAACTACAGCCGTTTGTTGTTTAACAGTAAAAAAAGAAGAAAATAAAATGACAACCCCAAGAAATAAAATGATAGCAATAAATGGCATAATTTTTTAAATATTTAAAGTTAGTAAAGTGGTTGTACGAAAAAAATGTATGTTTGTTACAAATTAAAAGTTACTATTTCATGAACAAAAAAATGATAATCTTAATGCTCATGTTTTCATCATTCGGATTTGCACAATATGGCTACCGAAGCGGAAATCGTATCGGAATCTCAGCAGGAGTTTCACAGACAAGTTTATTTACTAATAATTTTGATGCAAAACCCGAATATGGTTTTGCAGGCGGATTATCTGTAAGAGGAAATTATTATGATAACTGGAGTATGATTTATGGTATGCAGTTTTTCTCTAATAACTTCTCTTTGGAATCTACTTTAAACCAAAATATCAAGTATAACATACAAGGAGTACAGGTTAGGATACTGCTGAGTTATAATGTTATCCAGGATCATGTTTCTTTAGATTTTGGTCCGGTATTACAAGTGAATGGAAAACTTGGGGTAGCTGCTACCGATGAAAATAAAACCATTAAAGGCACTATGTTAAAAGCCAATGAAATAGTAGATGTTTCACCGGTTAGCGGTAATTTTTATCTTGGTTGTTCTGGAGGAAGCAAAACGCTGCGTGCTGTTATTTTTTATGAATACGGATTTACCAATTTCTTAAACCGACTTAACAAAGACGGCGAATTACAGGTATTAAATAATGGAGATAAATTTAAAGGAAATCTGGGAACAATAAACGGACAGGTTATTTTTAACTTATAAAAAAGCCCCGAGTCATCGGGGCTTTTTGTTGTTATAATGTAGCAATTGCTTTATGTAATCTATTGATGGTTTCTTCCTTTCCAATCAGTTCAACAATATCAAAAAGATGAGGACCTTTCAAAGCACCAACCAAACTCAAACGGAACGGCTGCATGACTTTACCCATTCCTATTTCGTTTTGCGTCATCCAGTCTTTGACAACCCTTTCAATATTTGCTGAAGTAAAATCGCTGATATTTTCCAATACCGAAATCAATTCCTGCATTAATCTTGGAGTATTTTCATTCCAGTTTTTGGCAGCTTTCTCGTCATAAGAAGTTGGCGCTTCAAAAAAGAAATTACTCATTTCCCAAAATTCTGAAACAAAGTAGGCACGTTCTTTTATTAGCGATACAACTCTTGTCAAATCGAGCGCAGTCGAGATGTTTCTATTCAACAAATCTTTCTTAAATAATTCTGCCAAACTCTCATCACTTTGCTTTTGCAGATATTGATGATTGAACCATTTGTTTTTTTCCGGATCAAATTTGGCTCCGGCTTTGTGAACTCTATTCAAATCAAATTTCTCTACTAATTCAGCCAATGAAAATAATTCCTGATCCGTTCCATCATTCCACCCTAATAAAGCCAAAAAGTTAATCACCGCTTCAGGGAAAAATCCGTTTTCCCTATAGCCTGATGAAACACCTTCTTCTGATTTCCATTCCAATGGGAATACCGGAAACCCTAATTTATCACCATCGCGTTTTGACAATTTACCGTTTCCGACAGGTTTTAAAATCAGAGGTAAATGTGCAAATTCAGGAGCTTCCCAACCAAAAGCTTTATACAGTAAACTATGTAATGGCATCGATGGCAGCCATTCTTCACCACGGATTACATGCGAAGTTTCCATTAAATGATCATCAACAATATTGGCCAAATGATACGTCGGCATTCCATCGCTTTTGAATAAAACCTTATCATCCAAAAGATTAGTTTCAAAATTTATATCGCCGCGAATAATATCATGAAGAAGTAAAGTTTCATTTACGGGCGTTTTGAATCGGACAACATAGGCTTCGCCCGAAGCTATTCTTTTTTCAGTTTCTTCTCTGGAAATTACCAAAGAAGTGTCCAATTTTTCACGATTGTGCCAGTTATAGATAAATGTTTTTCCTTGTTCTTCGTGTTGTTTTCTATGAGCATCCAAAGCTTCGGCGGTATCAAAAGCATAGTACGCCCAACCCGACTCAATCAATTCGTCAGCATATTGTTTGTACAAATCTTTTCTTTCCGATTGACGGTAAGGTCCAAATTTTTCATTCTTTCCAACGGTTTCACTTGGTGCAATCCCCAACCAATCCAAAGCTTCAAAGATGTATTCTTCAGCTCCCGGAACAAATCGGTTTTGGTCGGTATCTTCAATTCGAAGATAGAAAACACCATTGTGTTTTTTGGCAAATAAGTAATTGAATAAAGCAGTTCTAACACCTCCAATATGTAACGGTCCGGTCGGACTTGGAGCAAAACGAACTCTAACAGGTCTTGACATTTTATTAAAATTTTCGGTAAAGATAAAACTTAATTAGCCATGAAAGGCCATGAATTTTCTTTGGCAAATTTTTAACGCTTGGTTATTCACTAAAAATTGTACATTTATCGGTTAATAAAGAAATTATAGAAAATTGGATAATTCTGCCCTCATATATCGAAAATTAGAAGACTTTATCAGGAAGTTTTATACTAATGAATTGCTACGCGGAATCATATTTTTCGTTGGTATCGGCCTATTGTATTTTCTGTTTACTTTATTCGTGGAGTATTTTCTTTGGCTCAAACCAGCGGCAAGAACAGTCTTGTTTTACACCTTTGTTTTTGTTGAACTTTTTTTGGTTTTCAGATTTATTTGTTTTCCGTTATTTAAATTATTCAAGCTTCAAAAAGGCATTGATTATAATGAAGCTTCAATTATTATTGGAAATCATTTTGCTGAAATACAAGATAAACTCACTAACTTTTTACAGCTTTCTTATGACAGGAACAAATCGGAATTGTTAGCTGCATCGATAGACCAGAAAGCAAATGCTTTGCAGCCAATTCCTTTTGGTAACGCTGTGAGCTTTAGAAGCAATAAGAAATATCTGCCCTTGGCAATTATACCGATTTTGTTTTTTGCTTTTTTCTATATCTCAGGAAATAGCGGGGTGATTTCACAAAGTTTGAATAGAGTCGTAAATTTTAAAAAGCAATTTTTGCCACCGGCACCGTTTGAGTTTCGGGTTTTGAATAAAGATTTGCAAACAGAGCAAAACAAGGATTTTCTTTTGAAAGTAAAAACAGTTGGCAAGGTTGTTCCTGAGAATGCCATGATTTTCATAGGAGAAGAAAGCTATTATATGGAAAGCAGCAAAGCAGGTGAGTTTGAATTTATAATTCCGAAACCTTCAGAAGATTTAGAGTTTCATATTGAAGCCAATGATGTTTCATCTCATGATTACGAGTTGAAAGTTGTTACCGTTCCATCGATTGCTAATTTTGAAATGGTACTGAATTTCCCAAATTATCTCAATAAAAAATCAGAAGTAATCAAAGGAACAGGTAACGCTATCATTCCTGAAGGAACTCAAGTTACTTGGAGAATGAATACGCTTGCTACACAAAAAGTGGATTGGGTTAATGAAAATACACATTATGCTTTTGCTAAGAATGAGAATATGTTTACGTTGTCTAAAAGCATTCTTCAGAATGTTGATTATCAAATCCTGACATCAAATAATAAAGTTCAGAATTACGAAAAACTGAATTACCAGATTTCAGTTATCAAGGATCAGTTTCCTACTATCAATGTAAATAATGCTCCTGATAGTTTGAAAGTGAATAAAAACTTTGTTTTAGGACAGGTTTCAGATGATTATGGACTATCCAGACTGCAAATTGTTTATTATCCTAAAGACAATCCAAATCAAGCTAAAAAAGCTGCAATAAACGTTAAAAAAGATGTTTACGACCAGTTCGTATTTTCGTTCCCAAGCAATCTTTCGGTTGAGGAAGGTGTTTCGTATGAGTACTATTTTGAGGTTTTTGATAATGATGCCATTCATAATTATAAAAGCACTAAATCATCTGTATTTAGCAACAGAATTGCGACTGAAGAAGAAAAACAGGATGAGCAAATGCAGCAGCAAAATGAAAATATCAATTCATTAGCCAAATCATTAAAAGCTCAGGATAAGCAAATAACCGAGATGGATAAGCTTCAGAAAATGGGGAAGGAAAAGGACAATCTGGAATATAAAGACCAACAAAAAGTAAACGACTTTATTCAGCGTCAAAAGCAGCAGGACGAGATGATGAAAGAGTTCTCAGAAAAGATGAAAGAGAATTTAGAGCAGTTCAAATCTGAGAAAAAGGATGAGAAAAAAGACCTGCTCGAGGATAGGCTGGAAAAATCAAAAGAAGAAATAGAAAAGAACAAGAAACTTCTAGATGAACTTCAAAAATTGAATGATAAAATCAGTAAAGAAGAATTGTTTGAAAAGATGGAGAAATTTCAGCAGGCAAGTAAAAATCAAACTAAAAGTTTAGAGCAATTAGTTGAACTTACCAAACGCTATTATGTTGAGAAAAAAGCACAACAGATTGCAGAAAAACTAAATAAGTTAGCTGAGAAGCAGGATAAATTAGCTGATAAAACGGATGAAAATACGGCCGCTAAACAAGACGAAATCAATAAAGAGTTTGATAAACTACAGGAGGAATTAAAGGACTTGCAAAAAGACAATAAGGAATTGAAAGCCCCAATGGATTTGCCTAAAACAGAAGATAAAGAGAAAAGTATCGACGAAGATTTGAAAGATGCTAAAGATCAGTTGCAAAAGCAACAAAAAGACAAAGCAAAACCAAAACAAAAAAGTGCTGCAAAAAAAATGCAGCAAATGGGTCAGAAAATGCAGGAACAAATGGCTTCTGGAGAAATGGAGCAAATGGACGAAGATATTGCCATGCTTCGCCAGATACTAGATAATCTTTTAGCTTATTCTTTTTCTCAGGAAGATGTTATGAAGCAGTTTAAAAACCTAAAACGGGGAGCGCCTTCATTCAATAAAAACTTAAAAATACAACAAGATTTAAAAGAACAATTCAAGCATGTTGATGATAGTTTGTTTGCGTTGTCTTTACGTAACCCAAAGATTGCAGAAGATATTACAAAGGAAATAGGAAGCGTTCAATACAACGTCAATAAGGCAATCGATAATCTTGCCGAAGCCAATGTTCCAAAGGGGAATTCTCATCAACAATATGCAGTATCTTCCTCTAACAAACTCGCTGATATGTTGAGTGATATTTTAAATGGCATGCAGATGGAAATGTCGGGCTCCGGAGCCGGAAAACCAAAACCTGGTCAAGGTCAGGGACAAGGAATGCAACTGCCCGACATTATTAAAAAACAGGAAGGGTTAAGCGAAAAAATGAAAAAAGGGATGAAGAAAGGTAACAAACCAGGTGAAGGCGAAGAAGGAAATCAAGGAGAAAAAGAAGGTCAGGGCCAACAGGGTCAAAAAGGAGGAAACGGGAAAGGGGACGGGAAAGGAGACAGCGGTGATGGGAAAGGGAACAACGGGAAAGGGAAAGGGAATCAGCAAGGAGGAGAAAATGGTCAGGATGGTGAAGGAGATGCTAAAGAAATAATGGAGATTTATAAGGAGCAACAACAATTACGTGAAGCACTGGAAAAGGAATTGAAAAAACAAGGCGTAGGAGGCAATGGACAAAATGCATTGGATCAGATGAAGCAAATTGAAAAGCAATTATTAAATAAAGGGTTCAATAATGAAACACTTCAAAAAATTCTGAATGTTAAATACGAATTGCTAAAATTAGAAAAAGCAGTCCAACAACAAGGTGAAGATAAAAAGCGACAATCTGAAACAAACAAGAAAGAATTCAACAATCAGGCAACTGCATTACCACCTCGTCTTCAAGATTATTTGAATAGTATTGAAATTTTAAATAGACAAAGCTTACCTTTGCGCTCCAATTTTAACCAGAAGGTTCAAGAATATTTTAAAACCAATGATTAGTTTTAATTACGAGTTAGATTTCAAACTAGATAATGAAACACTTTATTCAGACTGGCTATCCAAAGTCATTAGCTCTGAAATAAAGAATGAAGGTGAGATCAATTATATCTTCTGCGACGATGAGTATTTATTGGAAATAAACCAGCAATACTTAGGTCATGACACGCTAACAGACATCATCAGCTTTGATTATTCTATAGGAAACGAACTACACGGTGATATTTTCATTTCTATAGAAAGAGTTAGGGAAAACGCAATAGATTTTAATGTAGATTTTGAAGAAGAATTAAAAAGAGTATTGGTTCACGGAGTTTTGCATTACTGCGGATATAAAGATAAAAGCGAGAATGACGAAAAACTTATGCGTAAAAAAGAAGAAGAAAAAATGAAGATGTTCCACGTGAAACAAAAATAAAATGTTTTCAAGTAAATATGATGTAATTGTTGTGGGTGCCGGACATGCCGGTTGTGAGGCTGCTGCTGCTGCAGCCAATTTGGGCTGTAGTGCGTTATTGGTTACTATGAGCTTACAGAACATAGCACAAATGTCGTGTAATCCTGCAATGGGAGGGATTGCTAAGGGGCAGATTGTTCGTGAAATTGATGCTCTTGGAGGTTACTCCGGAATTGTTTCCGATAAGACCGCCGTCCAGTTTAAAATGCTCAACAAGTCTAAAGGACCTGCAATGTGGTCGCCAAGGGTACAATCAGATCGTATGCGTTTTTCTGAGGAGTGGAGGTTAAGATTAGAAAAGACTCCGAATCTCGATTTCTATCAGGAAATGGTTAAAGGACTTTTGATTAAGAACAATAAGATTGAAGGAATTGTGACTTCGCTTGGAATTGAGATTAAAGCTAAAACTGTTGTATTAACTAATGGCACTTTCCTGAATGGATTAATTCATATAGGGGATAAACAATTTGGCGGAGGGAGAGCAGGAGAAAGTGCTGCTTTCGGAATTACCGATGACTTAATAAAAGTTGGTTTCGAAGCAGGAAGAATGAAAACTGGAACACCACCAAGAGTCGATGGACGTTCGTTAGATTATTCCAAAATGAGGGAAGAGCCTGGTGATGATATTCCGGATAAGTTTTCCTATTCAGATGAGACAAAACCATTATCACATCAGTTACTTTGTCATATGACGTATACTTCAAATGAAGTGCATAATATTCTCCGCGAGGGTTTTGATCGTTCCCCTATGTTTAACGGAAGAATTCAAAGTATTGGACCAAGATACTGCCCTTCAATTGAAGATAAGATTAATCGTTTTGCTGATAAGGAAAGACATCAATTATTTGTAGAACCAGAAGGCTGGGATACTGTTGAGGTTTATGTGAATGGATTTTCAACTTCTTTACCAGAAGATATACAGTTCAAGGCTTTGCGTTCGGTAGAAGGATTCGAAAACGTTAAGTTTTTCCGCCCTGGCTATGCTATAGAATATGATTATTTTCCACCAACACAATTAAAACATACGCTAGAAACTAAATTGGTTGAAGGATTATATTTTGCAGGACAAATCAACGGAACAACTGGTTATGAAGAAGCAGCATCTCAGGGGATGATGGCCGGAATCAATGCAGCTTTAAAAGTAAAAGAACAGGAGCCGATGATTCTTCGTCGTGATGAAGCTTATATCGGAGTTCTTATAGACGATTTGATTACTAAAGGAACAGAAGAACCATATAGAATGTTTACTTCACGAGCCGAATACAGGACGTTATTGCGCCAAGACAATGCAGATTTTAGATTGACACCTAAATCATATGAGATTGGTTTAGCCTCAGAAAAGAGATTACGAAGAATGGAACATAAGTTTAATGAAAGTGAAAAAATGGTAAACTTCTTCAAGGAAACAAGCGTAACTCAGGAAGAGACCAATCCGATTTTAGTTGAAAAGGGAAGTGCTCCAATGAATCAATCAGATAAAATGTTTAAAGTGTTTTCGCGTCCACAAATAGAGTTGGATGATATTTTAAAGTTTGAAAAAGTTCAGCTATATATCCAGGATAATGATTTGGACAAAGAAATAATAGAACAGGCTGAAATCCAGGTTAAATATTCAGGTTATATTGAAAAGGAAAGAAACAATGCCGAAAAGCTAATCAGATTAGAAGAAATCAAAATACCAGAAAATTTCGATTATCATAAAATCAAATCAATGTCTATTGAGGCTAAACAAAAGTTAAGTAATATTCGTCCAGTGACAATTTCACAAGCCTCAAGAATTAGTGGTGTTTCACCTGCCGACATATCGGTTCTATTAATTTATATGGGTAGATAATTTAGCGTTCCACGTGAAACGAAGTTAGCCAAACCTTATCAATAAAGAGTTTATATGAGTTTTCAAAATAATATTTTTTTTCAAAAAGTCAGGGATTATTCTGTGTCAAAAGAAATTTTCGAATTACATCATAATCCCGAATATGATTTGCTAATTACTTTTCCAAAACCAAGTTTAGAGAAACTGCCCAGCTATTATGAAAGTGATGATTATATTTCACATACAGATGGTAAACGTTCTTTATTTGAAAAAATGTATCATTTTATTAAAAGCATTGCACTTAAAAATAAAGTCAAATTAATTAACTCAAGATCAGAAAAAGGAAAGCTTTTGGATATTGGTGCAGGAACCGGAGACTTTCTTGTTGTTGCCAAAAAAGAGGGCTGGCAGACAATAGGAATTGAACCTAATACGAATGCAAAATCTATTGCTATCAATAAAGGAGTAAATTTTGCAAATAATCTATCTGAATTAGAAAGCCATTCTTTTGATGTAATTACAATGTGGCATGTATTAGAACATGTTCCGAATCTTGACGAATACATTTCTGAATTGAAAAGATTATTAAAACCAAAAGGAACAATTCTAATTGCGGTTCCAAATTTCAAATCATTTGACGCTAATTATTATGGCAAGTTTTGGGCAGCTTATGATGTTCCAAGACACATTTGGCACTTTTCTAAAATTGCAATCGGAAAGCTTTTTGCTGAAAAAGAAATGGTTTTGAGCGAAGTTCTTCCTATGAAATTTGACAGTTTTTACGTTAGCTTATTATCTGAAAAATACAAGACCGGTAAAATGAATTTCATCAGAGCTTTTTTTGTCGGATTGAAATCAAATACGAATGGAAAAGTTACAAATGAGTACTCTTCGCATATTTATATCATCAAAAATCAATAAAATTGAATGCAAAGCGCCTGTTTAAGCGATTTAATATGAGTTGATATAATTTGTTAGAGAAAAGGCGATTTTAGCTTAAAAAGCTTTATTTTAAGTCGAAACCGATAGCAAAATAAAATAGAATTATAATTAACAATAACTAAAACTTATAATATAAAAAAAGCAATAAAACAACTTTACTTTTTATTGCTTACTTTTGAAAACCAAAAATTAATTTATCAAATCATAATGAAAAAAACAGTAATCCTTTTTGTATTCGCATTAGCAATAGTTTCATGTAACAAGACAACAACAGAAACAAAAGAATTTAAAACAGCTTATATTGATACTTCAAAATTGATGGAAGAATCTATCGAAGCTAAAGATATTGAAGCAAAATATAAAGAAAAATCTAAAGTAATGGGCAGCCAATTGGAAGCTGAAGTAAATAAATTCAAATCGGAAGCAGCAAGTTTTAAAGACAATGCTCAAAAAAACGGCGAAGCTTGGGCACAGCAAAAAGGGACAGAATTGCAAAAAAAAGAACAGCAATTAAACTACGCACAACAAGCAATGCTTCAGCAATTACAGCAGGAAAGTGGTGTCGAAATGGACTCTTTGGTAAAGAAATACAGAAAAATAATCAAAGATTACGGAAAGGAAAAAGGATATGAATATATATATGGTACAGGAGAATCTGCATCAATTTTATATGCAAAAGATAGTTATGATATTTCAAAGGAAATAATCAAAATGATTAACGATAAGTACAAATCGACTGATAAAAAAGAAGAAACTTCTAAAGCGGAAAATAAATAATCTAATTTTTAAAAAATAAAAAGCCACGATATTGTGGCTTTTTTGTTTATTTTACATTACTCAACTCAACCAAAAAACAGCTAAAGCAGCCGGAACAAAGTAAATCGCTATTGTTCGGGCACCATCATAATCTTTTGCCAAGCGCTGACCTAAGAGTAATAAAATCAGAGTAATACAAGAAAAAACAGCGCCATAAAAACCAAAACTACGTCCGCCATTTACCAATAATTCAACACAACCTACTAAGGTTAATATACCAGTCACCAATTCAAGAAGTAAAATAACCCCCAATGCAAGTGGGACATTATTTTTAAGTAAAGAAGTGTTAGCAAAATGTCCCTTGAGCCAATCAATATTTTCTTGCCAGCCAAATACTTTATCATATGCAGATTGTATAAACGTTACGGCCAAGAAAATCAATACTAAAATTGAAGCTGTATTATTCATATCTATTCATTTTTATGGATTAAACGAGTCAGTTTTATAGACAAATCTGTTAAAATTATTTTAGCGTTTCCGTTTCTTTCAATATGATAAATGGCATCTGAAAGTTCATTAAAAATAGCATTTATATTGCTTCCATTCACAAAAGGGGCAAATTTTTCAAGATTAAAGTTAGGAGTATTAGTTTCCAGATAAACCAATTTTTCAATGTTGTAATTATACAACATTGCCTGTCTGAAAAAAACAATGCAGTAATTCAAAAACTGCTTTTGGGCTTCCCGACCCAGACCGGCTATTTCTTCACTCCATGCAATCAGATCATGAATGGCAGTAGCATTTCCTTTGGCTCTAAAAGCAGCTCTTACCCATTCGATAAACCATTTCTCAAAAGGAAAATCATTATTGTCATTCTTAACTATATGAAGGGCCTTATTGTAATTTCCCTGAGCTTGATGGGCAACTTTAAATGCCGAATTATCGTCTAAGAAATAAATTTCTTTCATAGCCTTTGCAATTATTGATTCGGGTAAAGCGCTAAAATGGGTTACTTGGCAACGAGAACGAATGGTCTGAATAATGTCTTCTTCGCTTTCGGTAATCAATAGAAATAATGTTTTTTCAGGGGGTTCTTCAAGTAGTTTTAATAATTTATTAGAAGCGGCAATATTCATTTTATCTACCATCCATACAATCATAATTTTATAACCGCCTTCATAGGATTTTAAAGCCAACGATTTCAAAATATCCTGGGCATCTTCCACACGAATTTCTCCTTGTTTGTTCTGAACTCCCAGATGTTTATACCAGTCAAACAAACTTCCATATGGATTTTGAAGGACAAATTCACGCCAATCGATTATAAAATCAGCACTTTTTGGTTTTGATTTTACATCTTCATTCGTAACATTTGGATAAACAAAATGCAAATCAGGATGAGAAAGTGATTTAAATTTCAGATTGCAGCTCTCATTTCCATTATTATTATCGTTTCCTGTATTATTGCATAAAACGAACTGTGCATAAGCTATTGCCATTGCCAAAGTTCCACTTCCTTCAGGGCCAACAAATAGTTGTGCATGCGGTATCCTTCCCAATAAGGCACTTTTGATGAGATGATTTTTTATATAATCCTGACCAAGTATTTCTGAAAACTGCATACGCAAATATAGAAGAATATTTCACTATCTGAAAGACATATATTGCTGCTTAAAACCAAAACTAAAACGCCAAAAATACTTGAAAAATGGAATCGGATGATTTGTAATTATCTGAAAATTAAAATGATGAATCTTAATTTTTCCTTAAAAAAACATCGATAAAAGACAAAAACTATCGATGAAATTAAAATTTACTATATTTGCAAGGATTCAAACCCTTTAAAAAACTAAATGAAAACGCTTAAGGATTTCAATTTCAAAGACATAAAAGCAATAATAAGAGTTGATTTTAATGTACCATTGGACGAAAATTTCAACGTTACAGATGCCAACCGAATTGAAGCCGCAAAGCCCACCATAGATAAGATTCTTGCCGATGGAGGAAGTGTAATTCTAATGTCACATCTGGGAAGACCAAAAGGAAAAGAAGATCAATATTCGTTACGGCATATTGTAGCAAAAGTATCAGAAGTTCTTGGTGTAAAAGTTCAGTTTGCATCAGATTGCAGAGGCGAAATAGCCAAAAAAGCTGCAAAAAATTTAAAACCAGGCGAAGTTTTACTATTAGAAAACCTTCGTTTTTATAAAGAAGAAGAAGCTGGAGATGAAAATTTCGCAAAAGAATTAGCATCACTTGGAGATATTTATGTGAACGATGCTTTTGGAACAGCTCACAGAGCGCATGCTTCAACAACAATAATTGCTAAATTCTTTCCAAACCAAAAATGTTTTGGAATGTTATTAGCAAAAGAAATAGACAGTTTAAACAGAGTTTTGAATAACTCAGTAAAACCAGTAACCGCAGTTCTTGGAGGCTCAAAAGTCTCATCAAAAATTACGGTTATTGAAAATATTTTAGACAAAGTGGATCACATGATTATTGGTGGTGGGATGACGTTCACTTTTGTAAAAGCTTTAGGCGGAAAAATTGGAAACTCAATCTGCGAAGATGACAAGCAGGATTTGGCGTTAGAGATTTTACGACTGGCAAAAGAAAAAAACGTTCAGATACATATTCCGGTTGATGTAGTTGCGGCAGATGCTTTTTCTAATGATGCCAATACACAAATAGTTGATGTTCGCGAAATTCCGGAAGGATGGCAAGGCTTGGATGCAGGACCTAAATCATTGGCGAATTTCAGAAAAGTGATAATGGAATCCAAAACAATCCTTTGGAACGGACCTCTTGGCGTTTTTGAATTGGGAAATTTTGCTAAAGGAACTATCGAATTAGGAAATGATATCGCCGAATCAACAGCAAATGGAGCTTTTTCACTTGTTGGCGGCGGGGATTCAGTAGCTGCAGTGAAACAATTCGGATTAGAAGATAAAATGAGTTACGTTTCAACAGGCGGCGGTGCCATGTTGGAAATGTTAGAAGGACAAACATTGCCCGGAATTGCAGCTATTCTGAATTAAAAAAGTTAAAATTTTAAGTTAGCACAATAAAAGACAATATAGCTCGTTATTAATTGGTTACAATTAATAACTACAGAAAAGGAAAATATAAACACTTTATAAAGAATAAAGTTATGACGATAAAAAAAATCACTTCACTGGCGCTAATTCTGGCATCCTCGGCAATTTTTGCCCAGCAGGAACAGGATTCAATAGCTGCTACAACAGTAGCAGTTGCAATAAAAAAAGAGCCCTTAACCAGAAGAGAAGTTCTTGATTCAATCAAGGCAACTTTTGTTCATGATGAAGTAGCTTCCTGTATCGATAGTTTGTGGATGAAGGAAATGGTAAATCTTGATTTGTATGAAGATTTAACGACCGACATAAAAAACATCAATGTTGATGAAAAAGTTGATTATGAATTGCCAACCGAAGTTCTAAAGGAAAGACTTAAGAAAATGGATGAAAAATCTCCATTCAACATCGAGTATAATGTTGGTTTGGAAAATGTTATTAAATCCTTCTTAAAGAACAGAAAAAGAGCCTTTGAAAGATTAATGGGACTTTCCCAGTTTTATTTCCCTCAGTTTGAGGAATCACTTTCGGCACAAAACATTCCTCTGGAAATTAAATATTTGGCGGTTGTTGAATCAGCATTAAATCCAAGAGCAGTTTCAAGAGTTGGGGCAACTGGTCTGTGGCAGTTTATGTACCAAACTGGAAAGCAGTATGATTTAAACATCAACTCTTATGTTGATGAAAGAAGCGATCCGTTGAAAGCAAGCAATGCCGCTGCACAGTACATGAAAAACATGTATGCTATTTTTGGTGACTGGGATTTGGTGTTGGCGTCTTATAATTCAGGACCGGGTAACGTAGCAAAAGCAATCAGACGTTCAGGAGGAAAACAAAACTATTGGAACATTAGAAAATATTTACCAAAAGAAACTCAGGGTTACCTTCCGGCATTCCTTGCTACTATGTACATCTTTGAATACCACAAAGAACATGGAATTAAACCGGACAGAGCTGTTGCGAATCACTTTGCAACGGATACTGTAATGATAAAAAATGCACTGACATTCAAACAAATTTCGGATTTGTTAGATGTTCCTGTTGCTGAATTACAGTTTTTGAATCCCTCATACAAAAGAGAAGAAATTCCATTTATTACCGGAGAAAATCATTACTTGAGATTGCCAATTAATAAAGTAGCAGTATTTACTTCAAATGAGGATAAAATCTATGCTTTCGCTCAATACGAAGCCAACAAAAGAGAGCGCCCATATGAAAGTATGCTTGCTTCAAGAAATTCTGGCGATTCAGACAATGACGGAACCGTTTCAAGGCTTAAATTCCATAAAGTCAGAAGAGGTGACAGTTTGAGTGAGATTTCAAACAGATATGGAATCACAATGAGTGAACTTAAAAAGTGGAATCACCTTAGAGGCAATAAAGCTCCGTTAGGCAGAAGCTTAAAAATCTATACAATTGAAGCCGTTGCTTCAAACGACAGAAAGGCTACACCTGAGGCAAAACAGAGCCGGACAGAGTTAAAAGCAGATTCAGTTTCTGTAAAAGAATCTACAGCTCTTGCATCAAATACAGCTAAAACATTCAGAGAAGAAAAAGTTGTTTCTTATAAGGATGTTGTAAAAATGCACAAAGTGAAAAGAGGTGATAATCTTGGTGATATTTCAGATAAATATGGAGTTACCGTTGCTGAAATTAAAAAATGGAATCACATAAAAGGAAGCAATATCATTCCTGGTAAAAGTTTAAAAATAGTTAAAAACGAAAGAGTTGTAACCACCGTTAGAAAAGAAGTTAAAGCAGATAAAAATGCTGTTGAAACTGCAGTTGCATCAAATGATGATGACAAACCAAGTGACTATTATGAAGTTCAAAGAGGAGATAATTTATTCAGTATTGCCAAAAAATTCAATGTCAGCTTAGAAGATCTTAAAAGATGGAATAATCTTGATGGTTTGAATGTTGACCAAGGAGCAAAAATTGCTTTGGTAGGTGATGAGGATTCGGCGAAAGAAACAGCAAATAAACCTGAAGTTAAAATCACCGAACACGTTGTTGAAAAAGGTGAAAACTTAGGAAGCATTGCAAGAAAGTTTGATGTTGCCATTTCTGATATCAAAGAATGGAATAATATGGAAGACAACACTGTTCAGCTTGGGGCTAAACTAATTGTAGGTAAAAAATACATTATCACCAATGACAACAAAAATAATGCTTCAAGAAAAGAAAGCATAGCTGTTAACAACAGAGAGCAGGTAAAATTATACTACGTTAAAAAAGGCGATTCATTATTTAGCATTGCCAAAAAATATCCTGGCGTTTCAATCTCCGATTTGAAAAAATGGAACGGAATCAAAAACGAAAGCTTAAAAGCGGGGATGAGATTAAAAATTAACGGTTAATTCCGAAAATCTTATATAAATTTGGGTTTTATTTCTGTTATGAATAAAACCCTTTTTTTATGGCTTTTTGTTTCGTTCCTGCTGTGTTCCTGCTCGTTTAAAAAAGACGAACACAAGGGAGTTTCTTCTGCGCCCATAAATACCATTTCGGTAATCATTGACGATCAGCTTTGGAACGGAGAAGTTGGCGACAGCATCCGGAACAAATTTGCATCACCGGTTTTAGGTTTGCCACAGGAAGAACCTTTGTTTTCAATAAATCAATACCCCGTTAAACTTTTTGAAGGTTTCTCAACTGACACCAGAAACATTTTGATTGTCAAAAAAGATAATGAAAATAAATTCGAATTCAAAAAAAATGAATTTGCCACACCTCAAAATGCCTTTCATATATCGGGAAGGACTTCATTTGAAATAATAGAACTTCTCGAAAAAAATGCACCAGAGATTATCAAAAAAATGCATGAAATAGAAATTCTCCACAATCAGGAAATTTTTAAGGATTCGTTGCTTGACACTAAAAAAATTCAGAAGAAATTCAATATAGATTTGCTTATTCCTTCCAAATATGAGTATGTAATGCGAAGGAGAAATTTCATCTGGCTGAAAAGCGAAATCACTACCGGAAATACCAGTTTGATCATTTATCAGATTCCGTGGCGAAATATTCGTCCGAAGTATGCGGTAACCGATGTTGTGATTACAAGAGATTCTATCGGAAAAGCCTATATTCACGGTTCGGATTATGGAACCCAAATGATATCTGATCAGGCTTATTCACCTTATTTCCAAAGAACAACTTTGGCAGGATATAAATGCTATGAAACGAAAGGAACCTGGCAGATGAAAAACGATTTCATGTCGGGACCATTTATCAATTATGCGATCTTTGATAAGGCACACGGGAGGATTTTGGTTCTCGAAGGATTTTGCTATGCACCATCAAAAGAAAAACGTGATTTAATGTTTGAATTGGAATCAATCATCAAATCGATAAAAATTAAAAAATGACATAAATGAACTTAGAATGGAAAATAAGGCGATTTGAGGCACTAACTGCGAACGAACTATATGATTTGTTACAATTGCGCAGTGAAGTCTTTGTGGTGGAGCAAAATTGCCCTTACCAAGATGTTGACGGCAAAGATCAAAAAGCATTGCATCTGATAGGGGAAGATAATGGACAAACAGTTGCTTATGCGCGATTGTTCAAACCAAAAGATTATTTTGAGGAGGCTTCTATTGGACGTGTTGTTGTGAAACCAACATATCGTGATAAAAAACTCGGACATATCTTAATGCGGGAAGCAATTTATTTTATAAAATCACAATTCAATGAAACCAAAATCACGATTTCGGCTCAGTTGTATTTAAAGAAATTCTACGAAAGCCACGATTTTATTCAAACGAGCGAACCATATCTCGAAGACGATATTCCGCACATCGAAATGAGGAGGAGTTAGATTTTTGTGATAACCAATTCTACTCTTCTGTCGTAATCGGCTCCTTTCCCAAGAGGGACAGTATTTCCATAGCCTTTAAAAGTCATACGCTCTTTAGCTATTTTTTTAAATAGTAGATATTTGTAAACTGCTTCAGCCCTGTTTACTGATAACTGCCGTTTTCGGGTATCTAAATCGATAGCTTCTTTTTGATATGGTGGCGTGCAACAAACATGTCCCTGAACTTCAAACTCCAGGTTTTTGTATTTGTATAAAAGACGCGCAATTTTATCCAATTCGGTTTTAGATTTAAAAGGCAGCTTACTGCTTCCTCTTTCAAATAAAATATTGCCAAGATAAATATGATCGCCTACAACATGGTGCTTCTGTACAGTTTCATAAAATCCCGGAATCTGAATTTTTGGCAAAGGTTTTAAATGAACGACAACATCCACACGACGGTTTTTGGAGCGTCTTTCAGGCAGATTTTCTACAATATCATCTTCAATTAAAATCCTTCCTTTGCCTTCAATGGTTACTATTATTTTGCTTTTGATTCCGCTTTCAATGAATCTCTGCTGGATGGCAGTAGCACGTTTGGTAGAAAGTTTGAAATTATAGGCATCTTTTCCAACATCATCGGTATAACCAAAAATCTGAATGTCTTCAATTCGGGTCGAATCTGTTTTTTTGATAAAGTCGATAGCTTCGTTAACTTCTTTTTCATTCAGTGTGACTTTGTCAAATTCAAAATAAATGGAATGAACAACTTCTTCCTGAGCCTGAATAAAACCAAAAAATAATAGGGGCAGATATTTTAGAATCTTCATATTAAATCTTCAAAATCTTATTGTATTCCGGTTTATCGTTTAATACTTCAACTGCTTTTTTAATCTCAAAATTATTCTTGATATAATACTGATACAAACCTTCTTTGTATTGGTATCTTTTGATGATTTCATCCAAAATCAAATTCTTGATTTCTTTTTGATTTTTGTCAATCAAAGTCTCTTCACTTTTTTCCAGGGCAGTCAGTAATTGCTGATATTCTGTTGCAATGGCAGAATCAACATTTTCCTTTTTGGCTTTTTCCAAAGTGTTTTTCAAAGCGACTTCGGTTTCTGTGTCTAATGATATTTTTTCTCTTTTGATGAAGGCTTTAAAATCGATTAGATCAGCATCGGTAATCGTTGGGATTTTATCTCCAAGATTTGGATTTTTATAGTAGTAATAAGTCGCATAATTAAATATTGCGTCATTTTTCTGTAAAGCTTCGGCAATTGCACTGGTCTTAGTGTTTTCGAGAACAACATCCGGCAAAATACCACCGCCGTCATAAACTGTTCTTCCTCTTTTTGTTTTGAAAGCATTATAGTTTTTCTCCTCAGTTCTTATCGCTTTTCCATTCTTATCCTTATGTGCATAATTCAATGCCTGAATACATCTGCCGGATGGGGTGTAATATTTTGAAATAGTCACCTTAACCTGCGTTCCATAAGTCATATCGAAAGGTCTTTGCACCAATCCTTTTCCAAAACTTCTGCTTCCAACAATCACGGCACGGTCTAAATCCTGTAAAGCGCCTGAAACAATTTCGGAAGCGGAAGCACTTTTTCCGTCAACAATTACGACCAATGGGATTTCAGTATCAACTGGGTCTTTGGTCGTTTTATTGGTATTGTTGTATTTCGAATTTTTAGATTTTGTAGTTACAATGATTTCCCCTTTTGGAACAAAAAGATTGCAGATATTTACCGCTTCATTTAGTAAACCACCTGGGTTTCCACGTAAGTCGAGAATGATTTGCTTGGCACCTTGGTCTTTCAGGCTTTCTAAAGCTTCTTTGGTTTCCGATGATGCTTTTTGGTTGAATTGTGACAAGACAATGTAACCAGTTTTATCGTCAACCATACCATAAAACGGAACCGCTTTCACCGCTACTTCATCAAGCACTAATTGTGTCGACATTTGCTTTCCCTGACGCAGATATTTGATGTCTACTTTTGTGCCTTTAGCGCCTTTCATCAGTTGCGAAGCATCGTCTTTAAAATCAGCCAAAAGCACATCACCAATCTGAGTGATTTCGTCACCGGCCTTTAACCCGGCTTTATCGGCAGGAAAACCTTTGTAAGGTTCCTTCACAATAAGCTTATCTTCTTTTCGCGTAATCATAGCGCCAATTCCGGTATATTCTCCGGTATTGTTTATCTTGAATTTGATTACATCCTGCTCGTTGAAATAATTAGTGTAAGGATCCAAATCGGCAAGCATGCTTTTAATGGCTTTGTCCATCAACTCCGCCGGATTGGTTTCATCAACATAGTTTTGATTGATGGTTTTGTAAAGCGTTGTAAAGATTTCTATCTGTTTAGAAATTTCGAAGAAATCGTCTTTAAAGCTCACACCAATAAAGAGAAATACGCTCAATAGTGCCGGAATGAAATATCTTTTTTTAATTTTCGGTAGCATCTTTTTTATTTTTTCTTTTAAATCGTTTTCTGATTAGTACAAATAAGACAACTAATGTAACAATTACTGGCCAAATTCCTAATAAGCTAATAAAGAAATTTGAAATTCCGTTAAAGCCCGATACTATTGCGTTGCCTATTCTTCCACCATACGAAACCGTGGCTTTGCTCCCTTGTGCAACAGGTTTGTAAAACTCAATATCCAATGTACTCATGGCCACTTTGTTCTGAAGGTATTTTAACCTTCCTTCCTTTGCTTCAATTTCTTCCCTGATTTCTGAAAGCTGTCTTTCTATTTCTAGCATTTCAGATACTTTGTTGGCTTTTTTCAAAAGTTCGAAGTAGCGTTCTTCCAAAACTTTTTTGGTTTTTATGCGCGAAGCGACATCTATATATTCTTCGGTGACGTCTTGTGATGAAATGTTTTTTCGGTCAAAATAGGATACTCCTTTCGAAATTTCCTTGATAAAAGCATCAAAGTTTTCATTCGGTATGCGGATGGTAATATTTCGGGAAAGTTCATAATCACCATTTGATTCGGAATCATTTTTAATAATGGCTTTATACTTTTTTACAGCGGCCTGAATTTGATTGTAAGTTTTTTGTAAATCATCAGTCTGATAACGTAGTTCCCCGGATTTGATAATTTTAGATTCAATAGATTCTTCTTTGGTTGGTTCTACTAAATCCATTTTATCTTCACCACTACTAGTAGACAAGCTAGCGGCAGCAACAACTGCAGTGTCAACGGCTTCAACAGCGGTGGTGTCGACGGAGGCATAACTCGGCTCAGATACTTTACAATCAACCGCCCTGTCTTCGGCATAAACGGCATCAGCTTTTTTGCAGCAGACAAACAATACAATAATCACAGCATAAATTAGGACTTTGACTTTCATAATAAAAAGGTTTTGGGTTACTATACTAGAACGCAAAAGAGTGCTAATTTATTGTGTATAAGAAATCTAATAGTTAATTTTTGGCCTCTTTGAGTGCTTTGATAAACTTTTCAAAAAGCTGAATGGTTTTCGCGTTTATTTCAGAATGGGATAATTTGTCACTGGTTTGATAAAAAAACATGCAGCAATATTTTGCATCCAGATTTTCAGTCAATAAGTGTTTGTTAAGTCGATACGATTCGCGGAGTAATCGTTTGTAATAATTTCGGTCGACCGCATTTTTGAAATGTTTTTTGGATACCGAAACCCCGATTTTTAGAGGAACATTTTCTTCATAATCATGTTTTATATAAACCAAACGCAACGGGAACTTGCTCACCGATTTTCCTTCGGAAAAGAGTAAGTCAATAATTTTTTTGCTTTTTAGTTTTTCATCTTTTGGATAAGAAAAATCCATTGTTACTTTACGTAGATGTTGTAAACAAATTTTACTTCGTTATAATTGATATAAAGCTGTATTCGGTTGTTTTCTTTTTTCTTAGTAATGATTAGAATATTACACTTTGAAAACTTATTGTCAACACATTCAAACGGAACGATATTTACTTCATCGTTATCTGTAATATCTCCATAAGCCTTGATTTTGAACGATTGTATTTCGGAAGAATTAATCGAAATCAAATCTTTTTTTGCATCAAGCGTTATCAAAACATTGGCGTCTGTAAAATCGGACCATTCATTCCAGGTTCCATCGTCTTTTTTATCGGCAAAGCTTACACTGCTGGCCTGAAAACGGATAGGCTGAGCTGAAGCAAGGCTACCAAAGCTTAAAAAAAGACAAACGACAAGAAGCTGTATAGATTTCATTTCATTAATGATTTTTGTGTGGTAAATCTACAAATTCTATTTCAACTTACTTCACTTCGTAAACATTATTGTCCCTTTTTACATCAGCCATTAAACCACTTGGGTCGATTGTGATTTTTTTGATAGATGTTTTTGCTTTTGGGATTTCGAAGAAATAATTCGGATTTGCCCAAGCCCAGTCGGCTAAAACGGTTCGTTTTATTTCGGGTGTTGGATTAGCTTTTTCAAAACTCATCATGCGAAGCGGAATGTAAAAACTCTCTTTTGTACCATCGGTATATTCAACTAAAATATCCATCGGCATTGGAGTCCTGCCAATTCTTTCAAGTGAAACACCGGTTCTTTGCACACCGTCGGTGGCGCCTTCAACATTTTTGATTCCGTAATCAATTGTGTTTAAAGTCTCCGTCCAATCGGTTAAATACCAATCCAAATTAGCTCCTGATACTCTCTCGGCACTACGTTTCATATCATTTGGCGTTGGATGCTTGAATTTGAAATCTTTGTAAAAACGTTTCACCGCTTTTCGGGTGTTTTCAGTTCCGATGAGATATTCCAGTTGCGTTAGGAAAAGTGCGCCTTTGTAATAAGAAGCAATTGAATAACTTTTGTTTATATCAAAGCGGTCACCATGAGTAGAAAGTGGTTGCTCTTTTCCCGAATCTACTAAACTGTAATAGGTTTTATAAATTCCGGTAAATGGATTTTCGACTTTCTTAACCGGAATTTCATTCAGCGCCAAATATTCGATATAGGTTGAAAAACCTTCATCCATCCAAGGATGTTTCGATTCATTTGAAGCCAATATCTGTTGAAACCAAGAATGTGCTAATTCGTGCGGCGCTGCACTGAGCATGTCTTTTGCGGTTCCGGTTCCTAAAATCAAAGTACACATGGCATATTCCATTCCGCCATCGCCACCCTGTATAAATGAATATTGTTTGTATGGATAATTGCCAACAGTCTTGTTGTAAAAATCCATTACTCTAACCATTAATGGCTCGAGGTCTTTCCAGTTCTGAATGTACTTTGGGTCATTTTTATAAATAAAATGTAAGTCGACATTGTTTGGCCCTTTAACCACATCGTGAAGATAATTTTTATCGGCAGCCCAAGTAAAATCGTGCACATTTGGCGCAATAAAATGCCAGGTCAAAGTCTTGGCATTCGGGTCTTTTTTTACAGCTTTGCCTTTGTCTTCGTAACCAAAACCGATTTCATTTTTGTTTTGTAAATAACCACTTCCGCCAAGAATGTAATTCTTATCAATAGTGATTTTAACATCAAAATTCCCCCAAACGCCATGAAATTCCCGGGCAATGTAAGGATCGGCATGCCAGCCTTCAAAATCAAATTCGGCAATTTTTGGATACCATTGTGCCATCGAAAGTTCAACACCGACCGAATTGTTCCTGCCCGAACGACGAATCTGAACCGGAACCTGCCCATCAAAATCTAAAGTGAAAGTTGTTGATTTCCCGGGAAGAATAGGTTTTGCCAAAGTCACCTCCAAGATTGTTGAAACTTCTTTAGCGGAAGCAGCAATTCCATCCTGTTTAAAATTTGAAATTTTTAAATAACCAATTTCGTTAGGCTGTAGTCTAGCAATTCTGCTTTCCTTGATTTCTTTTCCGGCAGCATCTTTTGATTTGGTCATAAACCTTCCGTCCGGATCAGCAATAGTTTGGGCACGTATGTCCATTTCGCTTCCCGGTTGAAAGGCGTTAGGATATAAATGATAAAAAACACGACGAAGTGTGTCACCAGAATTATTGGTGTATACGAGTTTCTGCTTGCCTTTATACTGATAGTTTTCCACGTTCATGGAAACATCCATCGTGTAATCTGCTTTCTGCTGCCAATATCCTTTTGATTGTGCAAATACAGAACTTATGCTAAATAAAATAAAACCAAATAATAGTTTGAAATTCATATTTTAATAAAATAAAAAAGGAAGTTTTCAGGCTTCCTTTTTGTGATTATAATTTTGGATTTGTCTTAATCGAATTTGACATTTCTTCCGCCATCTTCAGCGCATTGTATGCGTTGACTATTTTTCCGGAAACAGAGGCTTCTGAAAATGGAATTTTTATTCGCTTCTCATCAACTAAGACATCAAGGTTAAGAGGCGTTCCTGACTGCATGATGATTTGTTTTACCTGAGTAGCTTTCAGATTTGGATAGTACTCACGAATTAACGCTGCAACACCGGCAGCATTTGGCGAAGCCATTGACGTTCCCTGTAAATATTTGTATTTATTTTGAGGAACAGTTGCATAAATTTTTACACCGGGAGCATAAACATCAACGTTTCTTTTTCCGTAGTTTGAAAATTTAGCGATTACTTTTTCGCCGTATTCATAATTCAAGGCACCAATGGTCAAAACATTATCTGCAATTTCTTTTCCATCAACGTCATCCGTTGGGAAATTTGGTTCGGTATCAATGTCTTTTGCATCATTTCCTGCAGCGTGAACAATTAAAACATCTTTGCTGGCAGCATATTTTATGGCATCGTAAACCCATTGAGCATGGGGAGAAAAGTCTTTTCCGAAACTTCCATTGATTACTTTAGCGCCATTATCAACAGCATAACGAATTGCTAAAGCAATATCTTTATCATATTCGTCGCCATTTGGCACCGCGCGAACAGGCATGATTTCTACATTATCTGCAACGCCATCACCACCAATTCCGTTATTTCTAATCTGGGCAATTATCCCGGCAACATGTGTTCCGTGAAGAGAATCTTTACGGTCTTTTGAATAAACTACATTGTTACCGTATTTTTTGTCTTTAATATCATCAGGATTATCACCAACCGGCTTTCTTCCATTAAAATCTTTATTAAGATTGTAATCGATTTGGTCATAAACATAGTCCTTGAAAGATTTCAAATCATCATGAAATGAGTCGCCTTTCTTTTCAGAATAAGAAAGCATGATTCGTTTGGCATCATACAAATCAAATTTAACCGAAGGCATGTCTTTCAATTCAGAAATTGTATAATTTTCTTTTTTAAGGAAATCGGCAACAGTTTTATCAGCTTTCAGTAAAAGATCTACATTTTCTTTTGATTCCTGAATATCTTTCATTTTTTCGGTGTAATCTGCCAGGGCTCTTTTGTATGTTTCTGAACCATCATCGCCTTTTTTTAGAATACGGGTCATTTCCAGATTTTCATTGTTTGAATTACCTAAAAAATTCCAACCGTGAACATCATCAACAAATCCATTCTTATCATCATCTTTTCCGTTGTTAGGAATTTCTTTTTTATTAGTCCAAATTACAGATTTTAAATCTTCCTGATTGATGTCAACCCCCGAATCGACTACAGCAACAATTACTTTTGTCCCTTTTTTGCCCTTGAGCAATTCAGTGTAAGCCTTATCCACACTCATTCCGGGAATCGAATCTTTCTCTAAATCAAGATGGCTCCAACGCTTCAATTCAGAATCTGTTAAGGGAGATTTTTTTGCTGTTTGGGCAAACATTGTCAATGAAAACAATGACAATACAAAGATTTTTATAAATTTCATTTGTTTTAAATTTATGGAATGTGTGTAAAATTAAATTCTTTTGTTACAGCTTTAGAAATGATTAACACTATGTTAAGATATCATTGCAGCTAAAAACATCTTTCAGCCGTATACCTTTTTCAGTATTTTCAACCGTGATGATTTGATTATGCGCGTCGTGTTCTAACCACAAATAGTAATTGTTTTCTACGGCAGCATCGAGGAATTTCGATTTTTCAGGCAAAGTTAAAAGTGGTCTTGTATCATAACCCATAACGTAGGGTAATGGTAAATGCCCGGCAGTTGGAATCAGGTCTGCAGCAAATACAATCGTTTTATCTCCGTATTTAACATGTGGAATCATCATTTTTTCGGTGTGGCCATCAACGTAAAAAATGCCAAAACCCAATTCGTCTGAAAAACTAAAATCATTATCAGGTTTTTTGATAAAATTAAGCTGCCCGCTTTCCTGCATTGGCAGAATATTCTCCGAAAGAAATGAAGCTTTTTCCCTTGCATTAGGTTTTGTTGCCCATTCCCAGTGATTTTCATTAGTCCAGTATTGGGCATTCTTAAACGCCACTTCATAACCGGTTTTATCCGAATTCCAGTTTACGCTTCCGCCGCAATGGTCAAAATGTAAATGGGTCATAAAAACATCGGTCACATCATCACGGTGAAAACCATATTTAGCCAATGATTTATCTAACGAATCATCTCCCCAAAGCGAATAATAGCCAAAGAATTTTTCCGATTGCTTGTTTCCCATTCCGGTGTCAATCAAAATCAATCGGTTTCCGTCTTCAATCAGCATGCAGCGCGCTGCAATATCAATCAGATTGTTCGCATCGGCTGGATTGGTTTTGTTCCAGATTGTTTTTGGCACAACACCAAACATGGCACCGCCATCGAGCTTAAAATTTCCTGCTTCTATCGGGTAAATTTTCATTTTTGAAATGTTTTTACAAATTTATAGAATTAAAAATCATTTTTCTCTATTCACACATTCGTTATAAAAATGTTACAGATACTTGAAAAAAAGGATATTTGTAGTAACTTTGCGGTTAATTTAGACAAAATCAAAATAATACAATGATTAAAGTATCTGATGACGCAAGTAAAAAAATCGTTGCGATGATGCAGGAAGACGGTTTTGATGCAGCTAAAGATTACGTTCGTGTGGGCGTAAAAAGCGGTGGTTGCTCGGGCTTGTCGTATGAACTCAAATTTGATAAAGAGATTGGCGAGAACGACAAAATTTTTGAAGATAATAACGTAAAGATAGCCGTTGAGAAAAAATCGTTTCTGTATCTGGCAGGAACAATTTTAGAATTCTCTGGCGGGCTAAACGGAAAAGGATTTGTATTCAACAATCCTAATGCATCCAGAACCTGCGGTTGCGGCGAATCGTTTTCACTATAAAAACCAACAAAATGGCAAAGTATACTGAGGACGATTTAAAAGTTGAACTCGAAAGCAAAGAGTATGAATACGGGTTTTACACCGACATTGAATCGGAGACGTTTCCAATTGGGTTAAACGAAGATATCATTCGCGCTATTTCAAAGAAAAAAGAAGAGCCACAATGGATGACCGATTGGCGTATTGAATCTTTTCGTGCGTGGCAGGAAATGACCGAACCGCGTTGGGCAAACGTGAATTATGACAAGCCCGATTTTCAGGCAATTTCCTATTATTCAGCACCAAAGAAAGTAGATCCAAACAAGACTTTGGATGATGTTGACCCGGAACTTCTGGCGATGTACAAAAAGCTCGGAATTTCATTGGACGAGCAGAAAAAGATGAATAATATCGCGATGGATATTGTGGTCGATTCAGTTTCTGTAGCAACAACTTTCAAGAAAACGTTAAACGAAAAAGGGATTATTTTCTGCTCGATTTCTGAAGCAATAAAAGAACATCCCGAATTAGTAAAGAAATATCTGGGAACCGTAGTCCCGCAAAAAGATAACTTTTATGCCGCTTTGAACTCCGCGGTTTTCTCCGATGGCTCATTCTGTTATATTCCGAAAGGCGTTCACTGCCCAATGGAATTGTCAACGTATTTCCGTATCAATCAGGCAGGAACAGGACAATTTGAAAGAACGCTTTTGATTGCCGATGAAGACAGTTATGTCTCGTATCTTGAGGGTTGTACAGCACCAAGCCGTGACGAAAACCAATTGCACGCGGCAGTTGTGGAACTTATCGCTTTGGATGGCGCAGAAATCAAATATTCAACCGTTCAAAACTGGTATCCGGGAAATAAAGAAGGTAAAGGCGGCGTTTTCAACTTTGTAACCAAAAGAGGGTTGTGTGAGAAAAATGCAAAAATCTCGTGGACACAGGTTGAAACAGGTTCAGCCGTGACTTGGAAATACCCATCATGCGTATTGAAAGGTGATAATTCGGTGGGAGAATTTTATTCGATTGCAGTTACTAATAATTTCCAGCAGGCGGATACCGGAACGAAGATGGTTCACTTAGGAAAAAACACAAAATCAACAATTATTTCAAAAGGAATTTCAGCAGGAAAATCAAACAACAGTTACAGAGGTTTGGTTCAGATTGGTGCGCGTGCCGAAAATGCGCGTAACTTCTCGCAATGCGATTCACTGTTGATGGGAAACAATTGCGGGGCGCATACATTCCCATATATCGAAAGTAAAAATTCAACCGCCATCATTGAGCATGAAGCAACGACATCAAAAATCGGTGAAGATCAGGTTTTCTATTGCAATCAGCGTGGAATTCCAACCGAAAAAGCCATAGCGCTTATCGTAAACGGTTTCAGCAAAGATGTATTAAATAAACTTCCGATGGAGTTTGCTGTTGAAGCGCAAAAATTACTGGAAATCTCATTGGAAGGTTCAGTAGGATAATCATAATAAAAAACACATTTTACAAAATGTTACAAATAAAAAATTTACACGCAAGTGTTGAAGACAAGGATATTTTAAAAGGAATCAACCTTAGCGTAAATGCCGGAGAAGTTCACGCAATCATGGGTCCAAATGGTGCCGGAAAAAGTACGTTGGCATCCATCATTGCCGGAAATGAAAATTACGAAGTTTCTGAAGGAGAAATCCTTTTAGAAGGTGATGATATTTCAGAATTAGCTCCGGAAGAAAGAGCACACAAAGGTGTTTTTCTTTCATTCCAATATCCGGTAGAAATTCCGGGGGTTTCGGTAACAAACTTCATGAAAACAGCTATCAATGAAAGCCGTAAAGCAAATGGTTTGGAGGAAATGCCGGCTAATGAAATGCTGAAACTTATCCGTGAGAAATCAGAATTATTGGAAATCGATCGTAAGTTTTTGTCGCGTTCTCTAAACGAAGGTTTTTCTGGTGGTGAAAAGAAACGTAACGAAATCTTCCAAATGGCAATGCTTCAGCCAAAGCTGGCTATCCTTGACGAAACTGATTCAGGTTTGGATATTGATGCCTTGCGAATCGTTGCCAATGGTGTAAACAAACTAAAAAGCAAGGATAATGCTGTGGTTGTAATCACGCACTACCAAAGACTTTTGGATTATATCGTTCCGGACTTTGTACACGTTTTGATGGACGGAAAAATTGTAAAATCGGGCACAAAGGAGCTTGCCTACGAGCTCGAGGAAAAAGGATACGACTGGATTAAAGCGGAATTGGTCTAATGGAATTGAAAGAAAAATTAATCTCGTCTTTTATGGCGTTCGAAGAAAGTATCGATGTGCACAATGAGCTGCACAACTTGCGTACTTCGGCTATAAAAAACTTTGAAACGAAAGGCTTCCCAACCAAAAAAGAGGAAGCATGGAAGTACACTTCGCTGAATACTATTCTGAAAAATGATTATTCAGTATTCCCAAAACACGAAAATGCGATTGAATTTAAGGACGTAAAAAAATATTTCCTTCACGAAATTGACACGCATAAAGTAATTTTCGTTGACGGTAAATTTAGTTCGTTTTTATCGGCTACAACTCATGACGGATTGGATGTTTGCTTAATGTCATCAGCATTAAACAAACCAAAATACAAAATGGTTATTGATGAGTATTTCAACAAAATTGCCAGCAAAGAGGAAACATTAACGACTTTAAATACCGCCTTCGCTAATGAAGGAGCCTATATCAACATACCGAAAAGCAAAGTGGTTGAGAAACCAATCGAAATCATATATTTCTCAACCGGAAATGAAAGTGCTTTGATGGTTCAACCAAGAAACCTTGTGATTGTTGGTGAAAATGCACACGTTCAGATTATCGAAAGGCATCAGTCATTAAATGAAAATCCGGTATTGACCAATTCAGTTACCGAGATTTTTGCCCAAAAACGTGCGATTGTTGATTATTATAAAATCCAGAACGATTTGCAATCGGCCAATCTAATTGACAATACTTATATTTCACAAAAACAGGAAAGCCGCGTTTCGGTGCATACTTTCTCATTTGGCGGAAACATTACTCGAAACAATTTGAATTTCTACCATTTTGGCGAAAGAATCGATTCGACTTTAAAAGGAATTACAATCATTGGCGACAAACAGCATGTGGATCATTATACTTTGGTAAACCACGCTTCGCCAAATTGTGAAAGCCATCAGAACTACAAAACCATTTTAGCTGACAGTTCAACCGGAGTTTTCAACGGGAAGATTTTTGTAGAAAAAGAAGCGCAAAAGACTGATGCTTTCCAGCAAAACAACAATATTTTGTTAGGTGATAAAGCGACAATCAACGCAAAGCCACAATTGGAAATTTTTGCGGATGACGTAAAATGTTCCCATGGATGTACTATTGGGCAGTTAGATGAAAACGCTATGTTCTATATGCAGCAACGCGGAATTCCGAAGAAAGAAGCTAAAGCATTGTTGATGTATGCTTTTTCGAATGAAGTGATTGAAAGCATCAAAATCCCGGAATTGAAACAACGGATTACCAAGATCATTGCCACGAAACTCGGCGTGAATCTGGGGTTTGATTTATAATAATAAAGGTTGTCATTTGACAACCTTTTTATTTTTATTAATGAAGCTCGTAGCTTGTTAAATTTCTTGTTCTTGTAATATTGTCGGTACTGCTTAGAATACTTTCCCTGATAATACCAATATCCTTTGCAAGCCAATATTCACCATGTATATTGGTAACTTGTGAATTTACAGTTTCAACAACATCCATTTGCATTTTAATGACATTGTTATAAGTAACACCTTCCAATGTTTCGCTGACATCTCTGGCTGTAATTTTACCTGTATAGTTGACATGTGCGGTCAAAGTTCCAGAGCCACTTGAACTAGAGTAATGCACTTTCGGAGACGCAGAACCTGTCCATGTTTCGCCAACAGCAAGATCATCTCTAAAAGTTTTCATCTCATAACTGTCCATTACGATTGTTGTTGAACCTTCAACATAGGTTGCTTCTCCGGTTTTTTGATAATACGAAGCACCTTTTTTTACCTGCCAGCTTTGTGCTTGTATATCTATGCCGGGGTCGTAGTTACTATCTGAATCATAATATGTCGTTCCTCCAAAATTTGTAGTTCCCGTTATTTGGTCTAATGTTGCAGTAGTGCCGTCTGTGTAGTTCCATTTATTACCAACAGCCAAGGGCAAATAATTTCCTGTAGTAGTTCCGGTTGAATCACCTGAACCATCACTGCTGCAGGAAGAAAGGGATAAAGCAGAAATAAATATTAATGCTAAAATTTTGAAATTGTTCTTTTTCATGAATGTGTTAGTTTATGAGTTGTAGCCAAATATATAAAAAACTTTTTATGTATATTTGATTACAAACCTCACTACATGGCAACAAAACACAATGAATTTACCGAAAAGCTCAGGGCAAGAAATTTGATAACGGATTCACAGACAGCGTCAATTAAAGAGTATGAAGCTTTGGATATTTTTTCGCTTCACAATGAGCTTCGTTTTTTTCTTTATTTGGCAGTTTTATTGTTTACTTCGGGAATCGGCACACTGATTTACAAGAATATTGACAGCATTGGCCATATTGCAGTGCTAAGTTTAATCTTAATGCTTACGGGAGTTGGATTTTATTTTAGTTTTAAAAAAGCGAAAGGATTCCATAAAAATGAGGTTTTGTTTGACAATCCTATTTATGATTATGTTGTGCTTTTATCAACTATTCTGAGCTGTGTGTTCATAGGATATTTACAATTTCAATATAATGTATTTGGAAACGGATTATCGAGTCTGGTTTGCAGTCTTGTTGGATTTTCATGTGCATATTATTTTGATAATAAAAGCGCACTTTCAATTGGTATTACAGGTTTGGCGACTTTTATCGGCATAAGTGTCACACCAAAAACTTTGCTGGAAAATGAAATATACAGCAATCCATCGCTTACTTATTATGGGATTGCTTTAGGTGGTTTGTTGGTTCTATGGCTTGAGTATTCAAGAAGGATTTCTTTAAAAAAGCATTTTGAATTTGTATACTTAAATTTTGCTCTGCATCTAATCTGCATTTGCTCGATAGCTGCTTTATTGGAAACGTATTGGTACATTTTTGTCTTTTTATTTGCAGCTTCGCTTTATTATTTTTACAAGGCAAGTTATGAAATTGGCTCAGCTTTTTTATTTGTATTTACGTTGCTTTATGGTTATATCGGATTTAATATAATTCTTTTTAAGTTCTTTGATTTTGTAGATTTTTCAGGCTTTTGGGAGTTAATCACAATTCTTGCGCCTATTTATTTTATTAGTTCTATTTTCGGTTTTATAAAGTTGATTAAACATTTTAACAAAGAAAGATCATGATAGTTTTTGATAAACAACTTCTGGAAAATACTTTTTTGCTCGAAGAGGCCAAGAGATTGAATGATCAGGGTTTTGTTCCGAATGAGCAACTATCTGATATTAAGAGACAATTACCTATTTTGAAAGGGCATAATATATTGCTTAGAATTGGTTTCTTTATTTTAGGTTGCCTGCTGTTTTCATCTTTAACGGGAGTGATTGCCTTATTTACAATTAGTCTGGCAGAAAAGCATATGTGGATTATGCTGTTTGTTTATACAATACTCGGAATTGTTGCCAGCGAATTTTTGGCTAAAGAGCAGGGTCAAAAAGGTTATGGTCTTGACGATGCTTTTATTCTGGGTTTTCAGATGATGTTTTGCGCTACGGTAGGTTTGGGCTTTGAAAGTCCGCTGGCAGCATTCATAGCTTTAGCACTGATAGGATTTGCAGCTTGCGCACGCTATGTACACACCTTATCTATATTAAATTGTTTGATAGGAATCACAGGAGCTATTTGCTATGTTGTTTTGGAGAAGAAGTTAGTTGCTTCAACGTTCCTGCCGTTTATTCTTTTGATTTTAGCGTT
>DBIH01000130.1 GCA_002296885.1 Flavobacterium sp. UBA807
TCCACCCTTAACGGTAAACCTTCGGCGGCAATAAGTATCAAGCAATCGTATGGCTCGAATGCCAGCGAGGTAATTGATAATGTGAAATCATTAATGGCCGATCTTCAGAAAACAACCTTTCCAAAAGGAATGCATTATGAACTCAGTTATGATGCCTCGCGATTTTTGGACGCTTCCATAGAAAAGGTAATTCATACCTTATTTGAGGCATTTATCCTTGTGGCTATCGTGGTGTTCCTTTTCCTTGGTGATTGGCGTTCCACTTTAATCCCGACTATTGCGGTACCCGTTTCCCTTATTGGAGCCTTTGCAGTAATGTCGGCATTTGGAATTACACTGAACCTTATTTCGCTTTTTGCATTGGTAATGGCAATCGGAATTGTTGTAGACGACGCGATTGTCGTCATCGAGGCCGTCCACGCCAAGATGGAAGAGAAGGGTCTCTCACCGCTCAAGGCAACAGAGGAAGCCATGCATGAAATCAGTGGTGCGATTATCGCCATCACTTTGGTAATGGCGTCGGTATTTATTCCTGTGGCATTCATGTCGGGACCAGTGGGAGTTTTCTATCGCCAGTTCTCTATTACAATGGTTTCATCAATCATCTTATCGGGAGTAGTGGCGTTAACATTAACTCCGGCTTTATGTGCCCTTATCCTTAAAAACAATCACGGGCACCAAAAGAAAAACACTCCTGTAAACCGATTTCTGGATAAGTTTAACAATCTGTTTACAGTAGGAGCCAACAGGTATCACAACATGTTGACGAAGGTTGTTACCAAAAAAGCTTTTACACTTCCAGTACTTTTAGGATTCTGTCTTGGGATTTTCCTAATCAGCAACAAATTGCCTTCCGGATTTATTCCGGGCGAAGATCAGGGTATGGTTTACGCCATTATCCTGACACCCCCTGGCTCTACTTTAGAGAGGACAAACCAAATTGCCTTGGAACTTCAAAAAGCTTCTGAAAGTATTGATGGTGTTCAGTCGGTTTCCTCTTTGGCGGGATATGAAGTTTTAACAGAAGGAACCGGATCCAACTCGGGTACGTGTTTGATTAACCTTAAAAACTGGGCAGACAGAAAAGAATCGGCTGCAGAAATCATTGAAAAACTGGAAGAAAAAGCAAAAGACATACCGGGTGCAAATATCGAATTCTTCCAACCCCCTTCCATCCCGGGTTACGGAGCAGCAGGAGGTTTTGAACTTCGTTTGCTGGATAAGGCAAGTAGTGGTGATTACAAAAAAATGGAAACCGTGGCAAATCAATTTGTACGCGATCTTAATAAGCGTCCCGAATTGGCATCAGTATTTACGTTCTATAGTGCCAGCTTCCCGCAATATATGCTAAGAATAGATAATGATCTGGCAGAGCAAAAAGGGGTATCGATAGAAAAAGCCATGGATAACCTTTCAACTTTGGTAGGTTCTAACTATGAAACAAGTTTTATCCGGTTTGACAGGCCTTATAAGGTAATTGTTCAGGCAGGCCCTCAGTACCGTGCATTGCCGGAAGATTTATTGAAATTATATGTCAAAAACGATAAAGACCAAATGGTTCCCTATTCCGATTTTATGAAATTGGAAAAAGTATATGGTTTATCCGAGATTACAAGACATAACCTTTACAACTCTTCCGAGGTAAGTGGAACTCCGGCTCCAGGTTACAGTAGTGGTGAGGCGATACAGGCTATTCAGGAAGTTGCCGAAAAAACACTTCCAAAAGGCTTTGGAATTGATTGGTCGGGAATTTCGAAAGACGAGGTTTCAAGAGGTAATGAGGCCATATATATTTTCCTTATTTGCCTTGGTTTCGTTTATCTAATTCTTTCTGCTCAATATGAAAGTTTCATACTTCCGTTACCTATCATCCTTTCATTGCCAACCGGAATTTTCGGAGCATTTTTAAGTCTTTATTTATTAGGGCTTGAAAATAATATTTATGCTCAGGTAGCCATGGTAATGCTTATCGGGTTGTTAGGTAAGAATGCCGTGCTTATTGTCGAATTTGCCGTACAGAGAAAAGCCGAATCAGGAATTTCCACAAAAGAGGCGGCACTTGAAGGAGCCAAACTTAGATTCCGTCCTATCCTGATGACTTCTTTTGCGTTCATTGCAGGACTTATCCCATTGGCTTTGGCGACAGGCCCCGGAGCAATCGGGAACCGAACCATTGGTACTGCAGCAGCGGGCGGAATGTTAGTCGGAACCGTATTCGGATTATTGGTGATTCCGGGATTATACTACATCTTTGGAACAATTGCCGAAAAATCGAAACTGGCAAGATATGAAAATGAATATCCTTTAACAGAACAAACAGAACCTTACAAACACGATGGAAAATTTGAAGATTAAAAATAGTATATCTATCCTTGCCTTGTTAATGGTTTTGGCAAGTTGTAAAGCACCTAAGACTGCTAATGAAAAAACCGATGCTCCTGCGATGCCTGATACTTATGTGGCGTCCAAAGACACTGCGAATTCGGCAACAATAAAATGGAAAAACTTTTTCCCGGATAAAAACCTTCAGAATCTGATTGATACTGCACTGAAAAACAATCAGGAATTGGAAATGACGTTGCAGGAAATCGAGATTGCCCGTAATGATGTAAGGGTTAAAAAAGGAATGTTGTTACCAACGGTTACCGCTGGCGCAGCTGCCGGAGTTGAAAAAGTGGGACGCTACACCAGTTCCGGAGCCGGAGATGCCTCTACTGAAATGACACCGGGAAAAGAAGTTCCTGAAGCACTTCAGAATTATGAACTTGGCTTACATGCTGAATGGGAAGTGGATATCTGGAAGAAATTGCGCAACTCTAAGAAAGCGGCTTATACAAGATACCTTGCAACAGTTGAAGGAAAGAATTTCGTAATAACTAATTTGGTTGCCGAAATTGCCAATTCGTATTATGAACTACTTTCGTATGACAATCAATTGGACATTATTCAGCAAACCATTGCTTTGCAGAATAATGCTTTTGATATTGTAAAAGCTCAAAAAGAGGCCGGAAGAGCAAATGAATTGGGTGTGAAAAAATTTGAAGCTGAAGTATTGAATTCGCGAAGCCGTGAGTTTGAAATCCAGCAGCAAATCAGGGAAACCGAGAATAAAATCAATTTTCTTTGCGGTCGTTATCCACAGCCAATTGAAAGGGATAAGACTGCATTAATTTCTCAGGCCCCTCAGCAAATTCAGGCGGGTATTCCGTCACAATTATTGAAAAACCG
>DBIH01000216.1 GCA_002296885.1 Flavobacterium sp. UBA807
GAAGACGACAGAAAGGCCTTGCTTGCCGGAATTTTAGACAATACGATTGACTGCATCACGAGTGACCACAACCCGATTGACATCGAAAATAAAAAAATGGAATTCGATTTGGCTAAGAACGGAACGATTGGGCTTGAAAGTGCTTTTGGAGCTTTATTAACTATTCTTCCACTGGAAAAAGTAGTAGAGAAATTAACTTTCGGTAAACAGATTTTAAACATTGAAAGTCATAAGATTAAAGAAAAAAGCAAAGCTTCTTTTTCTTTATTTATTGTAAAAGACAATTGGACATTTGGCAAAGAAAATATTTTATCCAAATCAAAGAATTCGGCTTTCATTGGACAACCAATGAAAGGAAAGCCAATCGGAATCTATAACAAAGGAAAATTAATTGTATCATAAAATGGAAAATCTGGACAAAGCAAAAAACACCGCAATCATTGCCTATCTGACTATAATTGGAAGCGTAATCGCCATCTTCATGAATCAGGAAGAAAATAAAAGTGAGTTCGCTTCTTTTCATATCCGACAAACCTTAGGGTTATTCATTTCATTCTTTTTACTTGGCTACTTTGTGGGTTACGCCAACAGCTGGACGGCTACTTCAGCTTTTTACCTATTCTATTTCATCCTTTGGATTTATGGATTTACCGGTGCTTTACAGGGACAAAAAAGATTATTGCCTTTAGTGGGCAACTTTTTTCAATCAACATTTAAAAGTTTGTAATGAATTTTTCACTCCATCACTTGGTTAGGGAACCAAAAGTAAAACGCGATAAAAACCCTTTGCTATTATTGCTTCACGGTTATGGCAGCAACGAAGCAGATTTGTTTTCGTTTGCCAATGAACTTCCTGATGAATATTATGTAATTTCTGCGCAGGCGCCTTACGATATGATGTATGGGAGTTATGCCTGGTATGCTATCAACTTTGATGCCGACGAAAACAAATTTTCCGATATTGGTCAGGCACGCGCATCAAGAGATATTATTGCCGGTTTTATAGATGAACTAATTGCAAATTATGCCATTGACGCCAATAATATAACATTGATTGGTTTTAGCCAGGGTTCAATTTTAAGTTATGCAGTAGCATTGTCTTATCCAGAAAAAATAAAACGCGTAGTAGCAATGAGTGGCTATTTAAACACTGATATAGCTGTTGATGATTTTGCTGAAAACGATTTTAGCAATTTAACAATATTTGCTTCACACGGGACTGTTGATCAGGTTATCCCGGTGGAATGGGCACGCAATTCTATTCCGGTTTTAGAGAAGTTGGGAGTTTCAGTTGTATACAAAGAATATCCTGTTGGCCATGGAGTTGCACCTCAAAACTTCTTTGATTTTAAAAACTGGTTACAATCATAAAACAAAAAAGGTCTTAATCAAGACCTTTTGTTATTGCTGTTCTTCAGTATCGCTGTCTAAAACTTTTTTCCCCATTTCTCCGTCTCCTGAAAACATACTTTGGCTTCCTTTTTTGAGAACATATCCTTTGTCGGGAATAAGTTGCCAATCTTTTAAAACCCATGGTTTGCCTTTAGTTGCTCTGGTAAGGACAATAGAAGTCGTGTCTTTTGGAAGAAAAATTTCGGCTTTATCTCCGGCTTCGTTAAACATCAGATAGGCACTAAGTGTTTCATCTTCATTATCGGGCTTGTCTATTGGATTTAACTGAACACCCGAAAATCCTTTTACACATTCTTTGTTGACTTTTGACCAAACATAACCGGCAGATGCCAGACAGCCGTTTTCATCTTTGTCATTAACAGCTGTTGAATCTTTTGGTAGTACCGCACCATTTTGGTCCTCATCATCTTTTTGATCGATTAGTTTGCAGGAACTAACGAGCACTAATACAAGTATAACGGTGATAATTTTTTTCATTTTGATAGGTTTAACAGCTTAATTCAATGAAGCAGGATATAAATAAGAATTTATGATTTCAAAGGAAATCCCGCCTTTGTCATCTATAAAATATTTCAAAAGGACTTCTCCCCATAACTGACCATTACTGTAGTCAGCAATAATCCAACGGTGATTTAATAGCTTGACTTTATTGATGATAAACTTTTGTTCACCCATCTTAATCTGGTCAGTATATTTATTTCCTTCTTTATCATCATTATAGGAAAGAAGTGCCTGTTTTACTTTTTCGGTAAAAGCCGGAATATCTTTCACATCATTAGTCTCAACTAAATAATTTTGAGCCCTGTCATTGTTCTCAAGAGAAAAAGCATTGGCATCAAATAACTTATTGTTTAAAGCTGTAATACTGTCTGTAAGCGATTTAGAATCTGCTGTATCTGAACTACTTACTTCTGAAATTGGTTTTTGCTCGCTTTGCTCTTTTGATGTAAAATATTTATAAGTAAAAACATTAATCAGAACCGCTATGATAAAAAGGTATAAAAACAGTGATTTTTTCATATTTTAAATAGTAATTTTTAAATTGTCATATGCCAAAAATACGTTTTCGGGCAGTCGTTGCTGAACTTCTTCATGAAAACCCAACATATGGCTGATATGAGTCAGATAAGCTCTTTCCGGCTGAACCAAATGTACAAAATCTAACGCTTCCTGCAAACTAAAATGCGAATGATGTGAGGCTTCTCTCAATGCATTCACAACCAACACTTTTAATCCTTTCAGTTTATGAATTTCAACATCTTCAATAGATTTTACATCTGTTAAATAAGCAAAATCCTTAATTCGGTAACCAAAAACCTGAAGATTGGCATGATCAACTTCAATAGGAACAATTTCTGTTT
>DBIH01000077.1 GCA_002296885.1 Flavobacterium sp. UBA807
AAAGACAATCCGCGTTTTGAAACGATAAAAAATAAATTTTTCGATTATAATAAAAAGGATAAGAGTTTTTGGAAAACCTACGCCTTGCAGTGCAAAAGTTTCGCAATGAACGATACGGTCTGGGTTGATATGAGCCAGATATATGCAAAGCTTCCGGTTATAAACCCCGAGAACAGGGATGAACTAATCCGGCCCGGAAAAAAAATACAGATTCAGGATAAGGAAGATGTATATCTGATTAAAGTGAGTAATGTAATAGACAAAAATCAAATTTCACCGTTTGAGTACATTAAACCCACGCTGAAAGAAGTTATTTTGAACAAAAGAAAATTAGAATTGATTAAAAAATTTGAAAAAGAGATTACAAACGATGCCATTAAAAACAATGATTATGAAATATACAAATAGCAAACTTATTGTAGCAATAATTGCAATTTTTTGCACTTTAAGCTTTGCCAATGCGCAGGAGATTATTAAGGATAGCGTGAAACCGAAACCTGTGACAAATCCTTTAAAAAGACAAAAAGTTGATGGTATTATTGCAACTGTTGGAGATTATACCATTCTTGATTCCGATATTGACAAGTCCTATCTTGAGTTATCCAGCCAGGGGAATTCTATAAAAGATATCACACGTTGCCAAATGCTTGGGAAGTTATTGGAAGACAAATTGTACGCGCATCAGGCTGTTCAGGACAGTATCATTGTTAAAGATGAGGAAGTCAAAGAAAAAATGAATGAGCAGATAAACTATATGGTTGACCAATTAGGATCAATGGACAAAGTAGTTCAGTATTTTAAGAAAGGTAGCGAAGAAGAATTCAGAAATGAGCTTTTCGATATCATCAAAATGAACAAATTGGGAGCTGAAATGCAGAAGAAAATTATCGATGCCGTTGAAATCACTCCAGAAGAAACACGTAATTTCTTTAAAGCAATTCCGCAAAGTGACTTGCCGGTATTTGGAGCCGAAATGGAAGTTGCACAGATTGTAGTAATTCCAAAAATCAGCGATGAAGAAAAGCAAAGGGTAATTACCAGATTGAAAGAAATAAAAGCAGAAGTCTTAGCCGGAGCAAGTTTCAAGACAAGAGCAGTTATTTACACGGATGACAGGGCTTCAGCTGCGAGTGGTGGATATTATAAAATCAATAGGAAGACGCAATTTGTAAAAGAATTTAAAGATGTAGCTTTCAGCCTTGGTGAAGGCGAAATTTCTGAGCCGTTCGAAACCGAATATGGTTACCATATCATCATGGTTGAAAAAATCAAAGGCCAGGAGGTAGAGTTAAGACATATCCTGATGATGCCAAAGGTTTCTGATGCTGCTTTGAAAGAAGCCAAAGAAAAAATTACCTTAATCAAAAGACGAATTGAAAACGGAGAAATTTCTTTTTCGGAAGCAGCAAGGACATTGTCTGATGAAAAAGAAACACGTGCTAATGGTGGTGTTTTGATTAATCCTAAAACACAAGACACCCATTTCGAATTAACTAAAATGGATCCAAGTCTTTACAGCGAAGTTTCTAATTTGAAAGATAATGAAATATCGCAACCAATTTTGGATGACGATCCAAGAAGCGGAAAGAGTTATAAAATCATTACGGTAACCAACAGAATCAATGAGCATACTGCTGATTACGCTAAGGATTATACTAAAATAAAGGATTTGGCACTGAAAGAAAAGCAAATCAAAGCCATTGCAAAATGGACAGAAGAAAAAATCAAAGAAACCTATATCAAAATTAATGGCGAATACAGAGACTGTGTATTTACCAATAATTGGTTAAAAAAATAAACGTAAATCTAAATCGAATAACAATGTCAGATGTTACAGCCGTTAAAAATCTAGTTCAGAAAAGAACTGAACTTAAAAAAGAAATTGCGAAGATAATTGTTGGTCAGGACGAAGTGATTGATCAAATCTTGCTAAGCATATTCTCTGGTGGGCACGCACTTTTAGTAGGTGTTCCTGGTTTGGCAAAGACATTGATGGTAAATACCATATCACAGGCATTAGGGTTAGATTTCAAAAGAATCCAGTTTACTCCCGATTTGATGCCTTCGGATATTTTAGGAAGTGAAATTTTGGACGAAAGCCGTCAGTTCAAATTTATCAAAGGGCCCATTTTCGCCAACATTATTTTGGCCGATGAGATTAACAGAACGCCACCAAAGACTCAGGCAGCTTTGCTTGAAGCGATGCAGGAACGTTCAGTAACCATTGCCGGTCAGAACTATAAATTAGATTTGCCTTACTTTGTTTTGGCAACGCAAAACCCAATTGAGCAGGAAGGAACCTATCCTTTACCGGAAGCACAGTTAGACCGTTTTATGTTTGCGATTAAATTAGATTATCCATCGTTTTCAGAAGAAGTTGATGTGGTGAAAAGTACGACATCTGACAGCAATCCTAAAATTGAACCATTATTCTCAGCACAGGAAATTATCGATTTTCAACAATTAATCCGCAGAATTCCGGTTGCCGATAATGTAATAGAATATGCCGTTACTTTGGTAAGCAAAACGCGTCCGAATAATCCATTGTCGAATGACTATATCAAAAACTTTTTAGATTGGGGAGCAGGACCAAGAGCTTCTCAAAACTTAATTCTGGCAGCTAAAGCTAATGCAGCATTCAACGGAAAGTTTTCACCCGATATTGAAGATGTAAAAGCTGTGGCTACCGGAATTCTCCGCCACAGGATTATCAAGAATTACAAAGCCGATGCTGAAGGAATTACAGAAGAAATGATTATTGGTAAACTTTTATAGTTTATCCGGCTCTTCGTTTTTCATCTTCAACACCAGTTGTTCTTTGCCGCGCTTTCGAAACGGTATTCTTGCCAAATCGATACGTATATGATAATGTTACGACTCTCGAATCCCAGGTTCTCTCGGTAAAAAAATCCTGGTTCTGATATCGTACATCAACTGCAATGTGATTGGTTAGGAAAATATCACTTACACTTAATTTGAAAATGGAGTTTTTATCATTCGATACTTTCTGGATTCCGGCAGAAATTTGTGATAAATGTTTGATGTAAAACAACCCCCAAACCATGCGACTTTGATAATAACCACTTAATTCGGCGCTCCAACCTTTGCCAATACTGATGTTATTCCCCAGATTCATATCCCACGAAGTAAAATCCTGCTGAAGACTTCCGCCTTGTAACGGACTTGAGTATTTATTCAGATAAACTGATGCCGAAAGTGTTGAGTTGATGATTTTTTTGTATTTAAAAGGAATGTAAATCCCCAAATTATACTGCTCATAATCCTGGATATTAGCCGGAATCTGATAAGAAATCTGCGTAGCATCATCCTGGACGAAAATATCGGTAATGCTTTCCTTGCTTCGAGTATAACTCAATGTTGTAATGTATTTTCCTTTGAAAGTATGATTCAATTCAAATGAATGTGTGATAACCGAGTTGAGTGTTGGGTCGCCTACAACATAAGTGTATGAATCTACAAATATTCTAAAAGGATTTAATTGTCTGTAGGTTGGACGGTCAATTCTTTTGGTATACGAAAACGAAAGCGAATTGTTCTCAGAAAATTTTCGATTCACAACGATATTCGGAAATAAATCTATATAATTCCTTGAAAAATGTTCGCCGGTTGCGAGCTGTTTTCCATGAGTATTTGTATGTTCCATTCTCAAACCAGCTTGAAAATCCCATTTTGTAAGCTCTTTTGAAAAACTACCGTAAGCGGCATTTATATTTTCGTCATAGATGAAATGGTTGGATTTTGTTACATCTAAAACAGGATTTCCATCTTCTATATCATAAAATTTCACATCATTGTCAGAAGTCACCAAGCTCGATTTTAGCCCTGCTTCAAGCTTCATTTTATCTGTGAACGGATGAACATAATCTGTTTTAATTGATTTTACGGTAATAGTTCCTGTTTGATTGGTATCAATTTTATCATCAGAAATAACACTTCCATCCGGATTAGCATTGATATTGTGAATGTACTGAAGAGTTTCCGCATCAAATTTTCCATAATCAATATCAGCAGTAATTTCTTTTCCCGATGTATTGAAACTGTGTTTGAAGTTGAAATTTGCAAAACCGTTAAATCGTGCTTCATCAGACAAAATGTTAGTTTTTGTAGTGTAATCAAGCGTTCCGTCCGGATGGGTAATTACAGCATCTGTTTTGGCATATCGGTCATTATTGTTCCAGTTCCCATTCATCATTACACCAAAAACCGTTTTTTCATTGGCATAAAAATCAGCACCAACTCGTGAATTATTGCTTATGCTCGGTACCTTAGTAAAAGAGTTCTGTTCAAAAATTGAAGTGACATTATGGTTGCTGTCAAAAAATTTCCTGTTGATGAAAAAGGCACCGTAATTGAGAGGATTAGCATACGAATGGCTTCCGAAAAAATTCCATTTCTTTTCCCTGAAATTGAGATTGATACTTCCCGATGGTTTTGCATAAACTCCTTGACCATAGCTCAAAGTTGCTGAACCATTAAAGCCTTGTTTTTGATCCTTTTTAAATTTGATATTGATGATTCCGGCATTTCCTTCCGCATCATATTTTGCCGAAGGATTAGTAATGATTTCAATCGTTTGTATGTTTGCTGCCGGAACACTTTTTAGATAAACAATCAAGTCGGTTCCGGAAAGAGGCGTGGGTTTGCCATCAATCATTACAACCACACCCGATTTTCCTTTTAAATTAATTGAACTTTCCTGATTGACCATGACGCCTGGAGATCTCTCAAGCACATCTAAAGCAGTACTTCCGGCAGAAACAATACTATTTTCAACATTTACTACAATCTTATCGAGCTTTCTTTCTATGAATTGTTTTTCTTTTGTAACAACGACTTCCTTTAAATTGTTTGAATTCGACTTTAAAATAACATTCGAAAAATTTAAAGTTTGTTTTTCAGGCGAAATGGTAAAATTATCACTTCTGAAATTTTGAAATGAAGCATGAGATACCTTGAAATAGTAATTTCCATCGGATAAATCATCCAATTCGAAATTCCCTTTCTCGTCGGTTATCGCAGCTTTTACAAATACAGAATCGGTTACGCGATGCAATGTAATATTGGCAAATTCGACAGCGGCTTTATTTTCATTTAAAATGATACCACTTACTTTTCCTGCATTGGTTTGCGAAAAACCTAAATTAATTTGAAAAATAATAAATGCAGCCGCGAGAATATGTTTCATGTATTTGTCTTTTATTTTGTTCTTTTATCTGGAATTGGTAATTGTAGTTACGGATACTATCATTTTGATGATTTCCTTTTTATCTGTTGGCGATATGAAAGTCAAAATAGCAGCAGCCAGTGCCAAAAGCAATCCCGTTTTAGTTTTCATAAGTTTTAGTTTTAGATTGTACAATAAAAAATACTTACTTGATATATCAAATAAGTATTGATTAGTAGTTCGATAAATGATTTTGTTACAACAAAAAGAGAGATGGAATAATTTTTAACATTTATCAGGCTAAGAACAATTGGAAATTATCTTTTTCAAAGCCAGATTCATTGTCTCAAGTTCTTCTGTAGAAATAGTGTTGAGGGCATTTTTTCTGTTTTCAAGAACCAAATCCTG
>DBIH01000100.1 GCA_002296885.1 Flavobacterium sp. UBA807
CTGCCCTTCTGATTAAGTAAGGCATGACGTCTCTGACTGGCCCGAAAGGAAGATACTTCGCAACGTTGTAGCCGTGTTCTGCTAAATTATAACTGATGTTATCGCTCATGCCATACAATTGCCCAAACCAAATTCGGTTATCATTTTTGGCGATACCATTTTTATCCATTAATTCGATTAGCTTATAAGAGCTTTCTTCGTTGTGGGTTCCTGCAAAAATTGACATCCTGTCGAGATGTTCCATCATATAAACAACAGTTGTATCATAATTAATATCGGTTGCTTCTTTGCTTTCACAAATAGGGCTTGGGTATCCATTCTCTTCTGCGCGCTTATTTTCCTTTTCCATGTAAGCACCGCGAACAATTTTCATCCCGATATAAAACCCTTCCGTTTTGGCAACTTCATGCAGCCTTTTCAAATAGTCCAATCGGTCCCAACGGTATAATTGCAGCGTATTAAAAACAATCGTTTTTTCTTTATTGTATTTCCGCATCATTTCGGTAACCAAATCATCGGCAGCATCCTGCATCCAGCTTTCTTCACCATCAATCAAAAGTGCTACATCTTTTTCATATGCAGCTTTACAAACAGTATCAAATCTATTTATAACCCTATTCCATTCTTTTTGCTCTTCTAATGTCAACGGTTTCTTATCGCCTAATTTTTCATAAAGATAAAATCTGCCAAAACCTGTTGGCTTGAACACCGCAAAAGGAATTGCCTTGCGTTCTTTGGCAAACTCAATGGTTTTAAGTGTCATTTCCAACGCAGCATCAAATTGCTCTTCTTCTTCTTTTCCTTCAACTGAATAATCCAAAACGGATGAAACTCCCTTAGTAAACATTTTATCAACTACTGAAAGGCAATCCTCTTCTGTCGTTCCGCCACAAAAATGATCAAAAACAGTGGCTCTGATTAGTCCTTCCACTGGTAAATGTGCTTTGAGGGCAAAATTTGTAACGGCTGTCCCAATGCGGACTAAGGGTTCACTGTCTATCATTTTGAACAAAAAATATGCTCTGTCCAATTCGGTTTCAGTCTTGAGCGCAAAGGCAACTTCTGTATTGTTGAAAATCTTTTCCATTAATTTAGTTTGATGCCACAAATATAAATAGTCTTGCGTGATAAATTATTAATTTTAGCCTATTTTTGGAGCTCAATTTTTAGTTAAATGGAGTTTATAAAAGCCAACGGTTATCCAATTTATTTCGGAGAAGATGAATATCAGACACTCAATAAATTTATTGCAGAAAATAATTATTCCAATATTTTCATACTGACAGATACACACACAAACGATTATTGTCTGCCAAAATTTCTCCCATTCATAGCCACTGAAAAAGCTATAGAAATCATTGAAATCGAACCAGGTGAAAGCGAGAAGAATATCAATACCTGTGTAGAAATTTGGTCAATTCTGACCGAATTAGGCGGAGATAGAAAAAGTCTTTTGATAAATGTTGGCGGTGGAGTTGTTACTGATATTGGCGGATTTGTAGCATCTACTTTTAAAAGGGGAATCGATTTTATTCACATACCAACTACGCTATTAGCAATGGTTGACGCTTCTATTGGCGGAAAAAATGGTGTTGATCTGGGCAATTTGAAAAATCAGATTGGCGTTATCAATGTGCCAAAAATGATTATTATTGATACCTTTTATCTCAAGACTTTACCTGAAAATGAATTCCGTTCCGGTGTTGCCGAAATGATGAAACACGGATTAATTCATAACTATAATTATTGGACTCATTTTTCAAAGTTAGGCAAGCGGCCTCAATTTGATTATTTAGAACAATTGATTTATCGTTCCATCGAGCTTAAAAACGAAATTGTTATGCAGGACCCAACTGAAAATGGTATTCGTAAAGCATTGAATTTCGGTCACACTTTAGGGCATGCCATAGAAAGTTATTTTCTGGAAAATGAAAGCAAAAAAACCTTGCTTCATGGCGAAGCCATTGCAGCTGGAATGATATTGGAAAGTTATATCTCATGGCAAAAAAACCTACTTTCAGAAGAAGAATATCTGCAAATAAAAAACTCTATAAATGCTGTTTTTGACCCTATAGCTTTTGAAGAAAATGACATTCAGCCAATCCTTGATTTACTCATTCACGATAAAAAAAATGAGCATGGGAAAATTCAATTTGCATTGCTCAACGGAATTGGAAATATCAAAATCAACCAAGAAGCTGAAAATGAATTGATTATAAAATCCTTTGCCGATTATAAAAGTTAACATTTTTTTCACGCTTATACTTGCATATCGAATATTTTATTTTTTACATTTGCCCTGATGAAAAGATTTGCCAGCACTCCTGTTTACAGCAACTTCGAACAGGAAATCAATAAAAATTTCCTGAACGTTTCTGATACTAATTTCAGAGGCAAAAGCGACTTTATTGCTATGTGTTCGCAAATTAGCTATTTATCTCAGGAAAAACTGCCAATTATTTACGCTAATATTAGAGTTTGAATCGCGGATTATTTGTTTTGTTTCAAATCATTTAATCTAAAATCCGTAAACTCAAATGAACACTAAATATTACGATTTAATTAATCAGACTTTCTACTTTCCACAGGAAGAATTTACTTTAAATAAAGACCATCTTCAGTTTCACAATATCGATTTGATGAAACTGGTAGAACAATATGGCACACCATTAAAGTTTACTTATCTGCCGCAGATTTCCAACAATATCAACAAAGCAAAAGGTTGGTTCAGAAAGGCGATGGAAAAAAATAAGTATGAGGCAAAATATTATTATTGCTATTGTACTAAAAGCTCGCATTTTAGTTTTATCATGAACGAAGTTTTCAAAAACAATGTTCATATTGAAACTTCTTCGGCTTATGATATCAATATTGTAGAGAACTTAATCGCTCAGGGCAAAATAAACAAGAGTACTTATATCATCTGTAATGGTTTCAAAAGAGAACAATACATTGAAAATATTGCACGACTGCTTAATAACGGATTTAACAAAACGGTGCCAATCATTGATAATTACGAAGAATTAGATTTGCTTCAAGAAGCCATTGATGGAAAATTCAAAATCGGAATCCGTATTGCTGCCGAGGAAGAACCAAAATTTGAGTTCTATACTTCACGTCTTGGAATTGGATACAAGGATATTGTTCCGTTTTACAGAAAACAAATCCAGGAAAATAAACAGGTCGAGCTGAAAATGCTTCACTTCTTCATCAATACCGGAATCCGTGACACGGCGTATTACTGGAACGAATTGTTGAAATGTATGAAAGTATACATCAACCTTAAAAAAGAATGCCCAACACTTGACAGCTTGAATATTGGTGGCGGTTTCCCTATCAAAAATTCATTGGCATTTGAATACGATTATCAATACATGATTGATGAAATCATTAATCAAATCAAGATTGCCTGTGATGAAGCTGAAATCGATGTACCGCATATTTTTACCGAATTCGGTTCATTTACCGTTGGCGAATCTGGTGGCGCAGTTTATCAGGTTTTGTATCAAAAGAAACAAAACGACAGAGAGAACTGGAACATGATTGACTCGTCATTCATTACTACTTTACCGGACACTTGGGCAATAAACAAGCGTTTTGTAATGCTTGCCGTAAACCGTTGGAATGATACATATGAAAGGGTTTTATTAGGCGGATTGACTTGCGACAGCGATGATTATTACAACTCCGAGCAGCACATGAACGCAGTATATTTACCAAAATACAATAAAGAAAAACCTTTATATATAGGGTTCTTCAATACTGGTGCTTATCAGGAAACCATAGGTGGTTTTGGCGGATTGCATCACTGCTTGATTCCGCAGCCAAAACACATTTTGATCGACCGCGATGAAAACGGAATCCTGGCTACAGAAGTTTTTTCGGAACAACAAAGTTCAGACGATGTCTTGAAAATATTGGGCTACGAGAAGAAATAGCAAAACCATACAGTGTCAACAAACTGTAATATCGAATTAAATTAAATTATAAAAACTGTTTGTAGTTTTAGAAAAAAAGTTTTTCTTTGAAACCACAATCACAACAACAATATATAATGACTAAAGGACCTATAAGTCAATTTATAGAAAAACATTACCTTCATTTCAATGCTGCCGCGCTTGTTGATGCAGCCAAAGGATATGAAGAACACTTGCTTGACAATGGTAAAATGTTGATTTCCCTTGCCGGTGCCATGAGTACGGCAGAGCTTGGAAAATCATTAGCCGAAATGATACGTCAGGACAAAGTGCATATCATCTCTTGCACCGGAGCCAATCTTGAAGAAGATATCATGAACCTTGTGGCTCACAATTCTTATAAAAGAGTTCCAAATTACCGAGACTTATCTCCTCAGGAAGAATGGGATTTATTGGAAAACCACTTTAACAGAGTAACCGACACCTGTATTCCCGAAGAGGAAGCTTTCAGAAGATTACAATCGCATTTATACGACATTTGGAATAATGCCAATTCAAAAGGTGAACGTTACTTCCCTCATGAATTCATGTATCAGATGATCAATTCAGGAGTATTGAAACAATACTACGAAATTGATCCGAAAGATTCCTGGATGGTTGCTGCCGCGGAAAAGAATTTACCTATTGTAGTACCGGGATGGGAAGACAGCACCATGGGTAATATCTTTGCTTCTTATTGTATAAAAGGAGAATTCAATGCTACAACCATGAAAAGCGGAATCGAATACATGATGTGGCTGGCCAACTGGTACACTAAAAACTGTGAAGGAAAAGGAATTGGTTTTTTCCAGATTGGTGGTGGAATTGCCGGTGACTTCCCTATTTGCGTTGTTCCGATGTTATACCAGGATATGGAAATGCACGATGTTCCGTTTTGGAGTTATTTTTGCCAGATTTCAGATTCAACAACAAGTTACGGCTCCTATTCGGGAGCTGTCCCTAATGAAAAAATCACTTGGGGAAAACTTGACATACATACACCCAAATTTATTGTAGAATCGGATGCAACAATTGTTGTACCTTTAATTTTCGCTTACTTACTAGATTTATAAAAAGTTTTTTTATGAGAAGAATTATCGTAGACTATGCTAAACTAACAGGAGACATACTAAATTTATTAGTAGAAAAGTTTCCGGAAGGTTATGACGACACCGACATCATTCGTTTTAGAAATGCTCAAAACGAGTTGATTGAAGCCGTCGAAGTAAAAACAGAAGATACTATTTACTTGGTAAAGGTCAGCACTAAACTTGCAAGTCGTATGGAGAAATTTGACGAGGAAGAAGATATTGATTCAGTTGTTGAACCAATCGACCCAATTAAGGATTTAGATGAGGATGACGATATTCCTTCTGACAAGGATGAAGACGAAGAAGAAGATTTATTAAAAGATAAAGGCGGTTCTGATGATGACGATGATGACGACGATGATGATGATTTTGAAACATCAGACAACTTTGATGACGATGATGACGAAGAATAATATAATTACGAATTTGAAATTACGAATTACGAATTGAAAATATGGAATCCCGAACTTGATAAGTTTGGGATTTTTTTATTTGATAAAATATGATGATAATTTAAAATAAAAGTAATTCGTAATTCATAATTCATAATTCATAATTCATAATTCATAATTCATAATTCATAATTCATAATTCATAATTTCTATAAATATCTTTCCTGAAAAACTCTTTGATGATGGTTTTGATGCCCAATGATAACAAAGCCCAATGCCCTAACTGATATTGGATTTTTAGATGCTATTCCTTTTCGCATTAATTCTTCTTCTGAAAACGATTTAAACATAGACAAAGTTGCCTGCCTCACAACAGCCAATTCGGTCAGTAAATCCTGAATGCTCCTGTTGTTTGCATTGGCTTCATCAACATAATCATTTTCCTCAAAACCAGACAATTCTGTTTTGTCATTTCTTGCAAAACGCAAAGCACGATAAGCAAAAATTCGTTCTGCATCAATTAAATGCTGAAGAATATC
>DBIH01000246.1 GCA_002296885.1 Flavobacterium sp. UBA807
GCCGGAAAATCAAAGGTTGATGATGAGGTTTTAGATAATCTTGAAGAAGTATTAGTTTCTTCAGATGTTGGTGTAAATACTACGCTCAAAATTATTGAAAGGATCGAAGAGCGTGTTGCCAATGACAAATACATGGGGACTGATGAGTTGAACAAAATTCTTCGTGAAGAAATAGCCGGTTTACTTTCTGAAACAAAATCAGGAGAAGAATCCGAGTTTACCATTCCGGCAAATAAAAAACCTTATGTAATTATGGTTGTTGGAGTGAATGGAGTTGGAAAAACTACTACCATCGGGAAATTAGCCCATCAGTTTAAAAAAGCAGGTTTTAAAGTTGTACTTGGCGCAGCTGATACTTTCCGTGCTGCGGCAATTGATCAATTACAGATTTGGGCTGATAGAGTAAATGTTCCTATTGTGAAGCAACAAATGGGAAGCGATCCCGCTTCGGTTGCTTTTGATACATTACAAAGTGCTGTTACCCAAAATGCAGATGTGGTTATTATCGATACGGCTGGTCGTTTACACAATAAAGTCAATCTCATGAACGAATTGACAAAAGTAAAACGCGTTATGCAGAAAGTGGTTGGAGATGCACCTCACGACGTGCTTTTAGTTCTTGATGGTTCAACTGGTCAAAATGCTTTTGAACAGGCGAAGCAATTTACCGCCGCTACTGAAGTTACTTGTTTGGCAGTTACCAAACTTGACGGAACTGCAAAAGGCGGAGTTGTGATTGGAATTTCAGACCAGTTTCAAATTCCGGTTAAATATATTGGGGTAGGTGAAGGTATTGAAGATTTACAGGTTTTTAATAAATTTGAATTTGTAGATTCGTTTTTTAAATAAAAAAATATGAATAAAGTTACTTCTTTTTTTAAGGAAACATCAGCTTTAAAGCTTATTCTGATAAGCATTGGAATTGCAGTATTATCATACTTCATCCAAAAACCACTACCTAATATCTTTATGGGATTGCGTTTGTTTGCCTTTGTTTTATTCGTGTATGCAGCAATACGTTTACTGAATAAAAAGTAAATTACTGATATAAAGCACTAATTTTTGTCCAAAGTGTTGCGTCAAAATCCGATAGGGCTAAGTTTTGAGCATCTGCTGCATCGCCCATTCGGATTATCACCATTTTTTTACTTGGAATCACATATATCTTTTGGTCATTTTTGCCCAATGCCATAAACATGTCATTTGGCCCCGTTGGAATAATACTTCCCGGAAATTCTGTTTGTATCTGTGGTAAATGATAACTCGCTTTTCCGTTCAGCCACCATAAATATCCATAACTAAGATTGATATTTTGAGATGTTGAAGTTGCAGCATTAAAATAAGTTTCATTTACAATTTGAGTTCCGTTCCATTTTCCTTTATTCAAAGCCATTAATCCAAAACGCGCCATGCTTCGTGTTGTACTCCAATATACGCTGTTGTTTCCGGATTGAATCCATGAGCCAGTCATTCCTAATTTGTCCCGTAATTTAGAATTGAAATAATTGCTCCATGTTTGTCCCGAAGCTGAAGCTACAACATCCTGAAGTTTCACATATACATTACTGTATGCCCAACGCGTTCCGGCGTCGGCTTTGTAATTTAAGTTGGACGGCGTTACATCGTCACTATAAACTCCACCAACATAATCATCAATTCCCGATGTCATCGAAAGCAGATTTTTACAGGTAATTAGGTTTTCCTGAGCCAACGTTTCATTGGTCCAGGCTGTTCCAATATAATCAGAAACTTTATTGTTGATGTTTAAAAGACCTTCTTGCTCTGCAATTCCGGTTACAGTTGAGGTTAATGTTTTTCCGGCACTTGCCCAATACCATGGAGTTGTTGCAGTATGTCCGTTGAAATAGTTTTCCATTACTATTCTTCCGTTAACCAAAATGATGAATGATTTGGAATGTTTTAATTCTAAATAATCCAGCAATGGCTGAACCGCATTTTGATTCCAGCCTAAATCAGCTATCGATTTTGTTTCCCAGGTGGTGCTTCCGTCGTTTGGCGGAAAATACATTGTTTCATTAACCGGGTCTGGTGAAGAGGAATCGGAACTACAGCCTATGAATAAGAGGAAAAGAAACGAAAGAAAATATATTTTTTTCATAAGAAATTTTTGCCTTTGGACCTTAAAGGTATTAAATAGTTTAATGTTGATAATATTAATTTTAATTCCGATGAATTTATTAAGTTAAAAATTAAATTTGTGAGATTACAAATTAGAAACAAAGAGATGAAAAGAATAAGTTTGCTGCTTTTTTTTATAGTATTGACATCATGTCATTCTGGACTAAAAAAAGATGAAATCAAAAAGCTCAATGGTTATTGGGAAATTCAGAAAGTAACCTTAGCAAACGGAGAACACAAAGATTATAAAGTCAATGAAACCATTGATTATTTTGAAGTAAAAAGCAACGAAGGTTTTCGTCAAAAAGTGATGCCACAATTTGACGGGAAATTCAGAACAAATGATATCAAATCAAGAATTAAAATTGTAGACAAGGATGATGCTTTTTTCATCGAATACAATACAAACTATGGCAAATGGCAGGAAGAAATCATTACGCTTCAAGATTCGACTTTAGTTCTTAAGAATAAAGAAAATGTAACCTATACCTATAAAAAATTTAAACCTTTTTCATTCAAATAATGGCAAAAAGACTAAGCAACGAAAGTTCCATAGGAGATGTATTGAAACAGTTTATAGAAGTAAATAAACTGCAGGCAGGCATGGATAAAATCGATGTTGCTGCGGCATGGAAATCGCTTATGGGAAATGGTGTAAATAATTATACAAAAGAAGTTGCGCTGAGAGGAACAACACTTTATGTTTCGCTTACGTCTGCTGTGCTTCGTGAAGAATTAAGTTATGGCAAACAAAAGATTATCAAGATGATTAACGAAGAAGTCGGAAAAGAAGTTATTAAAGAAGTGATCTTGCGTTAAGTATTGATTTCTAAATCCTTAATATAATCTTCGTATTCAAAATAAAAACGTTCGAACAAGTCCATTTTTTCGTTGAAAAACTTAAAAATTTCTCCCCACGTATTTTTATTATTCAGGCTGACATCTAATTTTTCGACCCAAATCCTGCTGATAACTTTACCATTTTCGAGATAAAAATTTCGCTCAAAAATAACTTCCGAAAGATATTCTTCGAGTAGAATTGTCTTTAGCGATTCTATCTTTTCAAAATAAATTTTTCGCAGTTCTTCGTCTTTAGGTTCAATATCTAACTGCACCTGTGCTTTTTTATTATCGATATAAAACTTAAAACTAAAGTCTTTGATTTTGGTATCATACAGCAGCCATTTTCTCGGATAAACCGATGCAAAAGCAACCCAGAATTCTTTTTTTATAAATAATGCTTCCTTTTTGCTATACATTTTTAGCCTTGTAAATTTGAATGCGTTGTTTTTTTAAGGTAACTTTATATTCCTAAACTAATTATATGCACTTTGACGAGTTCTTAAAATATGCGCCAAAAGTATTAAATATTGAGCTTCCGGCAATGAATGCTCATGCTAAAATGGTTCCACCAAACCGGGCAGAATTATTAAAAAAAACCGATTTTGCTAAAATCACACCCAAAAAAGCTGCTGTAATGATGCTTTTTTATCCCAAAGAATCTCAGACGCACTTAGCATTAATCCTTCGGACTTCCTATAATGGTGTTCATTCTTCGCAAATTGCCTTTCCCGGCGGAAAAGTTGAACCTGAAGATATTGATTTGAGCCACACTGCTATCAGGGAGACGCATGAAGAAATTGGTGTGCATCCAGCAGATATTAATCTGGTTCGTGCTTTTACCGAAGTGTATATTCCGCCAAGCAATTATATGGTCTATCCTTTTTTAGGTTATAGTGAATCAGAACAGTCATTTGAATTACAGGAAGATGAAGTTGCCGGTATTGTTGAACTTTCTTTGGTTGATTTTCTTAATGATAAAAACCTGACAACCAAAACAATAAAAACTTCTTATTCTGAAAGTATTGATGTTCCGGGATTTTATGTCAATGGTCATTTTATTTGGGGGGCAACAGCAATGATGCTTAGCGAGTTGAAAGAAACACTGAAAATGGTTTTATAAAGTGCAAGTTTTTGTAGATTTGCCATCCTAATTAAATTTGAATTATGGGTTTATTTAAAAGAAATCCTTTTGGTCATATACTCTTTATCAAAAAATGGTTAATCCGTATTTTAGGGGTTATAACGCACCGAAGATATCGCGGTTTCAATGAACTACAGATTGACGGTTCTGAAATCATTCCCACTTTACCCGATAATAATGTACTTTTTATATCCAACCATCAAACCTATTTTGCTGATGTCGTGGCGATGTTTCATGTTTTTAATGCCAGCCTTTCCGGAAGACAGGACAGCATTAAAAATGTAGGCTATTTATGGAATCCAAAACTGAATATTTATTATGTTGCCGCAAGTGAAACTATGAAATCGGGATTACTTCCACGGATTTTGGCTTATGTAGGCTCTATTTCTGTAGAAAGAACTTGGCGGGCCGGAGGCAAAGATGTAACTGAAAAGCGGGAAGTAAATCCGAATGATACCGAAAACATCGGAATTGCATTAGAAGACGGATGGGTAATTACATTTCCTCAGGGAACAACAAAGTCATTTAAACCGGTTCGCAAAGGAACTGCGCACATTATAAAACAATATAAACCAATTGTGGTGCCAATCGTAATTGACGGTTTTCGCCGTTCGTTTGATAAAAAGGGTTTGAGAATGAAAAAGAAAAACATTCTACAATCCTTTATCATCAAAGAACCATTGAAAATTGATTATGAAAATGAAACCATAGATCAAATTGTTGAAAAAATTGAATACGCCATCGAGCAACATCCATCGTTCCTTAAAGTGATACCTGCTGAGGAAATTGAGGAACAAGAACGATTAAACAAGCTTAGGGAATGGCATGTTGATAAAAAAGAATTCCCTGCCTAAGCAGGGAATTTATTAATTAAATTAGTTCTTTAAAAAATCTACAATTAAAGGAAACAATTTCTCAGGCTCTTCGACTTGTGGATTATGACCACTTTGCTCAAACATCACAAATTTTGCCTGTGGACAATATTCTTTGTATTTCACCATCATACTCGGTACAGCAACACGATCATAACGCCCTCCATAAATAAGGACAGGCATTTTTAAGTCTTTAAGTTTTTTACGGTAATCAAAATTTCCTATGTCATTCCCAACAATAAAATCACCATCTTTTCCAACCATTTGGTAATATAAATCGGCGTTGAATGGATTTGGGTAACCAGCACTTCTTGAGACTAAAAAGTTACCGGGATTGTATGCATATAAAAACCCATAAGGAACAGCACCATATATTTCACGATGTTTTTCGTCACTACTTATACCGCCAGTTTCACGGTATTTCATTAATTCGTCCCAAACTTCAGGATAATTTTCCTTGATTTCACGGTTAGAGTTGTCGTCATTTTCCTGCCACATCACATAACTGTGAAATCCGTTTGCTAAGATAAGATGACTCAAATGCTCACCATATTTTACGGCATAACCCTGAGCAACCAGACTTCCGTATGAATGTCCGAGCACACTCACTTTGTCTAAGTGCATTGCTTTTCTCAAACCTTCGATGTCTTCAATGTCTCTCTCGAGACTATATTCTTTGACATCTTTTGCAGTATCAGATTTCCCACGACCATAACCATCAAAATAAATCAATTGTATATTTCCTTTTACACTCAACGAATCAAATGGGCGTAAACTTTTGTGTGTTCCACCAGGGCCACCCGCAATCATGATTAAAGGTTCGCCTTTACCGACAGTTACTACCCAAAGGTTAGCTCCGTTTACTTTATAATATTTTCCATCTTTACCACTGTCAGGGAATTGTTGTGCCGATAAACATGAATAAAAAAATAATAACGAGGTTATGATAATGTTATTTTTCATTAATTGAATTTTATTTGATGTATCAATTTTTAATATTTCAAACATAATAAAAAAAATCCCACATTAGCGGGATTTTTATTTATAAATCTATCTTTTTTAGTTCTTTATAATTGTTACTTAGTTTTCGAAGTAATATTCCGTATAACAATCGGTAGAATAACCAAAACAATCCAAAAATAACAACTATGGTCAGTAATATAACGCCAAGAGTAATACACAAAGTATGATAGTTGTTTTCGTGAGCGATTTTATCTTTAAGCAGCTCCATTTTTGGATTGAATACAAACTGAATTGCAAATCCAGCAATCAGAGTAATCACAGCCATTGCCAAATTAAACCAAACGTAATACTGTACCGTTTTTCGGGTTTTCAGAATGTCGTGCATCAATTGTTTGGTTGAAGCAGTAGTAGAAATTTTAATATAGTTTTTATAAAAACGGTAAATGAACCATAAAATCACAGCATAATTTATAAAGTTCAAAACCTTGAAATACACAATTGTATTTTCGGCATGAAGTTTTCTCATATATTCATCGGTACTCCAAACAACACTTATGAGTGTCCAAAATATGACTTCAATGACACTGATTATCAAAATCCATTTTACAATAGATGATGATTTTCTATGGAGCATTTTATAAATTTCGTTTTCCGTAACCTGCTCAAACGAATGGCTGTCCTTTTGCCAGGCTTTCTTTAGTAAATCCAACTCTTCCATAACCCTTAGGGATTTAATATTTTTTTTAATTTTCCTTTAATTCTGTTCATTTTTACACGGGCATTCACTTCACTGATACCCAGTGTTTCTGATATTTCTGTATAATCTTTATCCTCGAGATATAGAAATACCAAAGCTTTCTCAATATCATTCAGTTGTTGAACCGCCTGATACATCAGCTTAATTTGCTCTTCTTCTTCGAAATTGTAATCGTCTTGACCCAGAAAATGTTTTTGACCTTCATAACTTGTAGTGGCAATACTTCTGGAGCTTTTTCTGTAGAGTGTGATGGCAGTATTCAGTGCTACGCGATAGGCCCAAGTTGAGAATTTAGATTCACCTCTAAATTTTGGGAATGCTTTCCAAAGCTGAATGGTAATTTCCTGAAACAAATCCTTGTGCGCATCTTCATCATTGGTATACAATCGACATATCTTGTGGATAATGTTCTGATTGTCCTTTAATTGTTTTACAAAAGATTGTTCCAGGTTGTCACTCATAGTCGAGTTAGTATAGAAAGCACGGGTTTTGTTACATTAGCAAAACTACATATTTTAAAATGCAATTTCAAGTAGCTAATTTTCCTATCTTTGCCATTCAAAATTTACAAGCATCCTGTATGGAAATCGGACATTACAACACACTCAAAATAGCAAGGGAAACCAAGGTTGGACTTTTTTTAACCGATGGAAAAGATGATGTTTTATTGCCATTGAAATATGTTCCGAAAGAATATACTATTGGTGACGAGATTGTTGTTTTTGTATATCTTGACCATGAAGAAAGACCTGTCGCGACTACGCTGGAACCCTATATTTTGCTTAATGAATTTGGATTGCTTCGTGTAAATTTTGTCAATAATGTTGGAGCTTTTTTAGATTGGGGTTTAGAGAAAGATATTCTTGTGCCGTTCAAAGAACAGGCGCGTCCGATGGAAAAAGGGAAACGATATCTTGTCTTTGCTTATATGGATGAAAAGACTAACCGCATTGTGGCTTCGAGCAAAACCAGTCAGTTTCTGAATAATGAAAAACTAACAGTAGAAGTAGGAGAGGAAGTCGATTTAATCATTTCTCACATCACCGAAGCCGGAATCAATGTCATTATCAATGATCAGCATAAGGGATTATTATACAAAAATGAGGTTTATGATGATATACGAACCGGAGACCGAATGACCGGTTATATTAAAAACATACGCCCTGATCATAAGATTGATGTTTCTCTGCAAAAAATAGGCTATCAAAATATCGAACCTAATGCAGCGAAAATTCTTGATGAACTAAAAGCAAGCAGAGGTTTTCTCAGACTTAATGATAACAGCCATCCAGAAGATATCAAAACAGTATTGAAGATGAGTAAAAAGACTTTTAAGAAAGCTATTGGTTCACTCTACAAAGACAAGCTTATTGAGATTAAAGACGACGGAATTTATCTGATAAAAAAATAATTATTCCCCGCCTTCCTGCTCGGTTCCGGGTAATGGCGTTTCGATTTCTGTTTTCTTCTTGTAGAAAAGACTGCTTACCATACTCAAAGTTGAATAAGGTCGGTTTGAATATTTATTTCCCAAACACACAACAGTCACCGTATCTTTTTTGACCGGCACGAATGATGTATTGTTGCCGTGCCACCAACCATTATGATAAACCATTTTTGTTCCGTTTGGTGGTAAAAAACGCATTCTCATTCCTAATCCGTAATCTTTAATAGGTTTAACAACATGACCGGCACTATAACCAAAATAGGCTTCTTCCATCAGTTCCTGATTGATGAAGTCCGGAGAGTAGGTTCCCATGTCAAATTTCACTAAATCCCTTGGTGTAGAATAAATGTTTTTGTCACCAACTAAAGCATCAAACTGGTCCCATGGGAAAATAGTATTTCCTCTGTATGACTTTGATGCAGTTTCCCTATCGGTATCATAATTGAAAACATAGGTGTTTTTCATTCCCAATGGTTTGAAAATCAATTCCTGCATGGCTTCGCCAAATTTTAGACCGGTAGCTTTTTCGACTATTAAAGCCAAAATCACATAATTGGTATTGCAATAATCGAAATGGGTATCATTTGGCGTTTTCAATTTGAATTTATTTTGAACCAATAAATCCAATACATCCTGATTGGTAAGTATCTTTCTTTTATCCCATCTTTTTTTCAATAGAGCAGGGAAGTTGGCATAATGTTGCAAACCACTTCTATGATTTAGAAGTGTTCTGATTGTAGTTTCCTTATAAGGAAATTTTGGAAGCCAATCAGTCACTTTTTGATCAAGCATGATGTTGTCTTGTTGAACCAATCTTAAAATTGCTGTACGTGTCAGGACTTTACTTACCGATGCCAAATGAATAGGCGTGTTTTTGTCAATCTTCTGTCCGGTTTTTACATTGGCATATCCCTGATAATCTTCATAAAGCACACGGCCATTTTTTACTACAATAAAGCCTCCGCTATAAAACGGAGAATTGATGTTTTTCTTGTAAAACGAATCTATGAAATGTCTTTTTTCGGCAACATAAGCTTCGGATACATTTCCCATTTTTATGGGAAACG
>DBIH01000007.1 GCA_002296885.1 Flavobacterium sp. UBA807
TTCATTGCTTCTTGACGCAACATAAATATTGGCATTGTTTTGTAATTCTGCCGCTATCTCATAACCAATACCATATGATCCTCCTATGAGTAAAATATTTTTCATTTTATTGCTCTTTAAATTCGCCAAAAAGTTCAATTAGTTTATGTCTTCGATAATCAAATATTTCATCGAGTCTTGGTTTTACCAAAAAAGGATGCATCATTTGACCTAAGATTCCCATTGGAAGTTTATAATCTACAATGTCTTCCATCTCAACTCCATTCGGAATTTCTTTTAAAAAATGTTTGTGATGCCACAAAGCATAAGGCCCGAAACGCTGTTCGTCAACAAAATATTTTTTATCAACTACATGTGTAATTTCAGTAACCCATTTTACCGGAATTCCCAATAGTGGTTTAACTGTATACTGAATAATTTGTCCGGGAAAAATGTCTCTGTCATCGCCTGATAGCGTTTTAAAACACATCGAATCAGGAGTTATTATTTCTAAATTCTTTGGATTTGATAAAAATCTCCAGGCTTCATCTATTGATATAGGCAAGCACTGTTTGGTCTGTAATTGGTAAATTTTCATCACATAATTTTATGTAAAAGTATTAAATTTTGTTTAATTATTTTTAATTTTTATTAAACAAAATATATTTAAGTTATTCTTAACATTCGCCAACTCATAGTATTTGTAAATTTGGGAAACTTCAAAAACTCAATTCATGAAAAAAATTATTTTTGTATTAACTTCCATGGTTGCAAGTTATGTTCTTCACTCTCAGGTGAAAACGCCGGCACCAAGTCCCCATTCAGTTTTAACACAAGTAGTAGGTCTTACCGATGTAACCATTGATTACTCAAGACCGAGTGCTAAAGGAAGAATCATTTTTGGTGATTTAGTTCCGTTTGGCAGATTATGGAGAACCGGAGCTAACTCCAACACTACGGTTACTTTTAGCGAAGATGTTGTTATTAATGGCACTACACTTAAAAAAGGGAAATACGCTTTATACACTACGCCAAAGGCCGATATGTGGGAAGTTATTTTTTATACAGAAAATGATAATTGGGGAACACCTGAAAATTGGGATGCCAATAAAGTTGCGGTTTTGGTTAATGCAGATCCGGTTGCACTGAACAAACCTGTTGAAACGTTCACTATTTCAATTGGCAATCTTACTAACGATAGTGCTACATTGGATATTGCTTGGGAAAAGACAATGGTTTCAGTAAAATTTGAAGTGCCGACACAAAAGGCTGCAATGGCAAGCATTGAAAAGACTTTGGCAGGAGCAACTGCTGGTGATTATTTTTCAGCAGCGCAGTATTATTTCCAGTCGAATTTAGATATGAACAAAGCTTTGGAATATGTAAACAAAGCCATTTCTATGACAAAAGCCGGGGAAGATACTCCGTTTTGGTACCTGCGCCAAAAATCTCTGATTCAGGCTAAACTTGGCGATAAAACGGGAGCTATTGCTACAGCGAACTTATCATTAGCCGGCGCTACAAAAGCAAAGAACAATGATTATATCAAAATGAATAACGACAGTATAAAGGAGTGGAGTAAAAAATAACTCAATTTTCCCATAATTGATTAACCGCGATTTCCTTGTTGATTTTGCGGTTTTTTATGCAATGATTTTCTGTTTTCCTTTTATAATCAACTGAACCAATATTGCTAAGAGTATTGTTAATGAAGCTCCAATGAAATTCAGCCACAAGTATCCAAGTTTTTCTTCACCGGTTGGATAAATATGAATAGTGTAATAATAAATCACAAAGATTGTCATCTGGCTGATGACTGCGCTGTAGAAAATTGCATTAGCCTTTACAAATTTAATATAAAAACCAACCAGAAATACGCCCAATACAGTTCCGTAAAAAATGGAACCGACAATATTTACCAATTGGATTAGATTTTCAAATAGTGTTCCGACACAAGCGAAAGCGATGGCTATAACACCCCAAAGTAGTGTAAAACTTCTGGTAGCATTCACAAAATGCTTTTCTGATTTTTCATCTTTTACATTCCGTTTGTAAATATCTATAGCTGTTGTTGATGCCAGAGCGTTTAACCCTGATGCAGAAGAAGACATGGCGGCTGATAAGATTACAGCAACCAATAATCCGATTAAACCGGAAGGCAGATAATGCAAAATGAAATAAATGAATACATAATCTTTGTCATTCGTTTCGGCTTTGTCATCAACTTTTGAAATGATTTCCTTTGCTTCATCATGCAGGTCACTTTCTTTAACAGATAACGAAACCATGGCATTTCGAAGAATACGGTTGTCATAACCTTGGTTTAAGTGGTCAATGTAGATTAAGTTATATTCTTTCTTTTCTTCAGATAATTGCGCCAGACGTTTTTCAAGTGAATGATACTGTTCGGCATATTTTGATTTTTCAATCAGTTCTTTATTTACAGGGTTGAAGGTAAGCGGCACCGGATTGAATTGAAAGAAAACAAAAACCATGACTCCAATGAGCAGTATAAAAAACTGCATTGGCACTTTCAAAAAACCATTCATAATCAATCCCATTTGGCTTTCCCTGTCTGATTTTCCGGATAAATAGCGTCCAACCTGTGATTGGTCGGTTCCAAAATAAGAAAGCATCAGAAAAAAACCTCCTGTAATTCCACTCCAGAAAGTATATCGGTTCTGCGGATCAAAAGAAAAGTCAAGAATGTTCATTTTGTCATTGGCACCTGCAATATGCATCGCATTGGAAAATGTCATATCATTTGGCAACAAATGAAGAATTAGGAAGAAAGTTATAATCATCCCGCTCATAATGACAAACATTTGCTGTTTCTGGGTGACGTTTACGGCTTTGGTTCCACCAACAAAAGTGTAAATAATAACCAGTATTCCGATGATGATGTTGAGCATTGTCAGGTTCCAGCCTAATATAGAAGAAAGAATAATTGCAGGAGCATAAATGGTCAATCCGGTTCCCAGCCCACGCTGAATAAGGAATAAGATTGCTGTAAATGACCGTGTTTTTAAATCAAAGCGCTGCTCGAGATATTCATAAGCTGTGAAGACTTTGAGCTTGTGATAAATGGGTATAAATGTCATCGATATGACTACCATTGCGATTGGCAAACCAAAATAGAACTGTACAAATCCCATTCCGTCATGATAAGCCTGTCCCGGTGTTGAAAGGAAAGTAATAGCACTTGCCTGCGTGGCCATAACCGAAAGCCCAACGGTCCACCATGGAGTTTCTTTATTGGCCAAAATGTAATCTTCCACATTTTTGCTTCCCTTGGTTTTATGAACACCATAAAAAACAATGAATAAAAGAGTTACCGATAAAATTATCCAATCGAGTTGCTGCATATCAGGAGAATAATTGCATTAGAATAAAAAAGATGATAATGTACACGGCATTCATCACTAAAACCCAAGTGTAACTATTTTTCCAGGTTGTCGTTTTTTTACTTTCCATTTTAATGTCCTATTGAAATGATATTGGCCAATAATCTAAATGCTCCCGGTACGCCTTCGGGCAATTCCCTGAAGAAACTCAGTCCTGTGTAGACATAGTTCCCTTTGCCGTATTTTGCGATTAGCAATGCGCCATTTTTTGGTGTTTCACCTTTGTCATTTGACGAAAGGATAGGAGTAAAGCTGGCATCCCATTCGTTTGGATAATTCAGTCCCTGTTCCTGTTTCCAGCCTTTGAAATCATCAGATGTAATTTTGTTTGGAAAATTTAAAACAGGATTATCAGGTGCCAAAAACCGCACTTCGGCATTCTCTTCGGTAACTCTGTCTTTAGAAATCTTCAGCGGAAAAGGAGCAATGTCTTTGGTTACCAAATCATCCGTAGTGTTGTATTGGACAATCATGGTTTTGCCATTTTTTACAAAATCCAACAAAATGTTTTGCTTGAATGCCAGAGCATTAATGACATTATAAGCACGAACTCCGGTCATTACAACATCAAAGCCAAGAAGTTTTGAGGCGGTTATTTCTTCGGGTTTAATGATTTCAACCTGATACCCCATCTGCATTAAACTTTTCGGAACCTCATCACCGGCACCCATGATATAAGCAATTTTCTCATTTCTGGTTTTTATGTTTAGTCGGATTCCTTTGGCTTCGGCCGGTTTTAAAACCATTTGTTTGGAAATATGAGGATAATTGATGTCGATTTTGTTTTTGTCAAATGTTTCTTCATTTACGGTTACGATGCTTTTGATATCAATGTCGCTGGCTTCCTTTGAAGGAGAAACTGTAAAGGCAACTGATGTTTCTTCTCCTTTTTTGGTCATTTTAAACGGAAATTCAGATGGTGATACTTTCCAGTTATCCGGAAGCTGCAATTTGACTGATCCTTGTATATTTTCCTTTCCTGCTTTTACTTTTACCGTAACCGTTTTGTCTTTGTCAGAATTGAAAATATATACTTTTTCAGCTATTGCTGATGTTACAGCAGGCACAAT
>DBIH01000226.1 GCA_002296885.1 Flavobacterium sp. UBA807
CCAACACCAACCCCATTGAATATTTGTGATGCTGATGCAAATCCGAATAATCAATACACTCAATTTGACTTAACTGTTAAAAATAACGAAATCACCGGCGGATTATCAGGCTTGACAGTTACTTATTATCCGAGCTATCCGGTAACTGCTTCGAGCGTGCCAATTCCGAATCCAACAACCTATACGAATATACTTCCGGCGGTCCAGACCTTGGGTGTGATGATTACCAGTACGCAGGGCTGCATAAGCTATACTTCATTAGACATTAGGGTATTGCCTATCCCAACACCAAACATCAACGGAATTAGGCCATTGACACCAAAATGTGATGTGAATAATCCTGGGGATATGATGGAAATATTTGACTTAACGGTCAATGCAGCTAATATTATTAATGGAGACCCAACATTGGTATTGCACTACTATCCGACACAGGCGGATGCAATTGCAGGCACGAATCAAATTACCACTCCTACTGCAGCTCTTGTTGGTCAAAATGTTTGGATTAGAGTCGAGAATAACAGAATCGATTATCTTGGACACAATTGCTATGTTTTGGTAGAACAGCCTCTAACCGTTTATCCATTACCGACAACTTTACCTGCATCAACCATTCAGAATTGTGACGACGATACCGATGGATTTACCCAATTTAATTTAACGACAGCTACATCGAGCTTTTATCCAACTGCCGATTATACTGTCACCTATTATACATCTGCGGCAAACGCCCAGTCAGCAACCAATGCGATTCCGAATCCGACGACATACATCAACACATCAAATCCACAAATTATCTACATCAGAGTGGTTAATAATGTTACCGGATGCGTAAATTATGGTGGTCAGTTTACCATAACTGTTAATCCAAAACCAACGGCAACAGCTCCTGCTAATTACGGAACTTGTGATACTGACGGAACTAATGATGGCTTCTATACTTTGGACTTATCAACGTATGTCAGTGGAATAATTGGCACTCAGGTTGGTGTTACGACAACCTTCTATAATACACAGACTGATGCGGTAAACGGTACAAATTCCATTACCGATTTGGTAAATTATCAGGCTTATACACATACCCTTTGGATTAGGGTTCAAAATGACACTACCGGTTGTTATCAATTGACTTCTTTTGAAATTACTGTCGAGCAATTGGCTGAGCCAAATATTACATCACCAAGTAATACCCTTTGTGTCGAATACGGAACAGATATTCTATTAAATCAATTGACGCTGAATAGTGGCATCACAAATCCGAATTACACTTTTGCATGGTCATTAGGCGGAACCCTAATTGCCGGAGCTACGAATTCAACTTATACAGTTGACACCAATGCTCCCGGAGATTATACTGTCGTCGCAACAAGTACGAGTTTATTAGGCTGCGTTTCGAATGTTTCAAATATCTTTTCAGTAATTCAGGCTGGTCCACCACAAGCAGCAGACCCTGCTTATACCGTTAGCAATGCTTTTGATGAAAATCAAACCATAACGATAAATGTTGTTGGGTATGGTGTTTATGAATATAGTTTAGATAATGGTCCTTTCCAAAGTAGCAATGTTTTTGAAAACGTCCCAATCATTAATGACACACATACCATTACCGTAAGAGATGTAGAAGGTAATACAAGTTGCGGTCAAATTGAAATCAGCGGCATTCAGGTTATTAGTTACCCGCATTACTTTACACCAAACGGCGACGGTTATCACGATACCTGGAATGTGGTTGGATTGGAAAACCAACACAACGCCCGACTTTATATTTTTGACCGTTATGGCAAACTTCTGAAACAATTGAGTACTGATGGTAATGGTTGGGACGGAACCTACAATGGTCATTTACTCCCTGCAACTGATTATTGGTTTAAAGTAGAATACCTTGAGCAGTCAAAATGGAAGGAATTTAAATCGCACTTCTCGCTGAAAAGATAACAGCAGAATTTGCTATATTTGAACTGCAAATTCAACGTTATGGAAGAGTACGGGAAAATCTTATTGATTGCCATGCCTTTTTTCCTCACACTAATTGTGATTGAAAAAGTATACGGCTATTTCAAAGGTATCAATCACGCGCCAATGATGGACAGTATTTCGAGCATCAGCTCCGGAATGACCAATGCTGTCAAAGATGCGTTGGGTTTAAGTGTCGCGATTATTTCCTATGAATGGATGGTTACGCATTTGGCTATAATTCATATCGAAGCAACAGTTGTAACCTACATTATCGCATTTTTCGTAATTGATTTTTATGGTTACTGGGGACATCGTTGGGCACATCAAATCAATTTCTTTTGGAACAAACACGCCATTCATCACAGCAGCGAAGAATTCAATTTGGCCTGTGCACTGCGTCAGCCGATATCAAGTTTTGTAAATTTGTTTACCTTTCTATTACTGCCAGCGGCACTTCTGGGAGTTCCAGCAAAAGTGATTGCCATCTTGTTGCCTATACATCTGTTTTTGCAATTTTGGTACCACACGCGTTATATCGGAAAGCTTGGCTTTCTGGAAAAGTTTATGGTGACGCCTTCACATCACAGGGTGCATCATGCCATCAATCCGGAATATATGGATAAAAATCATGGTCAGATTTTTATTTTTTGGGACAAATGGTTTGGCACCTTTCAGGAAGAATTAGATACTGTACCACCTGTTTTTGGAATAACCAGACCTGCACATACATGGAATTCTATCAAGATTAATTTTCAACATTTGTGGCTTTTGATAAAAGATGCTTATCATGCTGAAAACTGGAAAGACAAATTCACCATCTGGTTTAAGCCGACAGGCTGGCGCCCGGAAGGTTTTGATAAAAAACATCCGATTGATAAAATTGACAATGTTTATAGTTTTGATAAATACGGACATCAACACTCACAGCTTTTGATGTATTGGTCATTGGTGCAGTTATTCACAACCTTGGGATTGATTAGCTATCTGTTTGGTAACATCGGAACAATTGGCTTGCCAAATATTTTTGTTTATGGATTCTTTGTATTCCTAACTGTTTACAGTTATACAGAATTGATGGACACCCGTAAATTTTCTGTTTTTTGGGAAGGTTTACGATTTATATTCTCGATGGGAATCCTATATTTTTATGGTGATTGGTTTGGAATGTCAAAGTTTTTGCCCTATTCAAATATGATGCTTATCGCCTACTTCTCCCTATCCTTATTGATGAGTTCGTATTTTGTTTTGGTCGAATTCAGAGCTAATCAAAAAACGTTTTCTTATGATAACTAGTCAGAGGCTGCTTCAGGGATTCTTTGTTTTTGGAATACTTTATTCAATCCTAATACTTACCGGATATGATACGCTGACATGGTATTTAAAACCATTTTTGCTTCCGTTTTTATTTTATGCTGTGGTAAAAAGCGAAGTATTTGAAACTAAAAAATGGCTGCTAATCGCGTTGCTTTTTTCCTGGTTTGGCGATTGTATTTTAATGTTTGCCGATAAGAGTGAAATGTATTTCATTTATGGATTGGTGGCTTTCCTTCTGGCACATGTGTTATTTATCATTCTTTTTTCAAGTCAGAAATCAGCAAACAAAAGCTTTAAGGAAAAGTTGTTTTGGGTAGGTTTTCTTGGTGCTACTATTTATTTAATCGGCATACTTTCGCTTTTAATTCCAAGTTTAGGCGATTTAAAATTCCCTGTAACTGCCTATGCCTTAATCATAACAATTATGCTGAAAACCGCTTTGAAGGGAACTTTCGATTGGGGAGGAAATTCAAAATACACCGTAATGATTGGCGCGGCTTTCTTTGTAACTTCAGATAGTATTTTGGCGATCAATAAATTCCATTCACCAATTCCGCTGGCCAATTTCTGGATAATGCTGACTTATCTGATTGCCCAGTTCAGCATTACCTATGGGATTTTAAAGCTGAATCAAAAAAATAATTTAGGAGCACAGCATTTATCATCTTAAGGATGTGCCGTCCCGCTGTCCGCTATACTTCGGTATCGCTCCCATCGGGGCTAGAATTCACGTTAGTTTTTTTTTAGAAAAAATAAAAATACCTGACTGCCACTGGCAGTCCTCCTCTTAATATCAAATCATCGGGGCTATCTACTCCGTTTTGCTAAATTCAGGAATTTAATGCGGTAATTTGTCTTTTACAACTCCGTAAAGAAAAGTTCCAAAAAGCGCCCCAATCAATATTAGTCCCACGCTCATAAAACCTGCTCCGAGCATAATAAAAATTGGTCCCGGACAAGCACCAACCATTGCCCAGCCCAGCCCAAAAATAAGTCCGCCAATCCAATAGCGTGCGTTTCCTTTTTCCTTGTCCGGAATGGTTAGCAGATTACCATCAATGTCTTTGAGTTTATTTCTTTTTATGATTTGTATTCCTATGACTCCGGTAGCAATGGCTGTCATAATGATGCCATACATATGAAAGGATTGAAACTGGAACATTTCATAAATCCGATACCACGAAACCGCTTCCGCTTTAGTTAATACAATCCCGAAAACGAAACCAATAAGTAGATATTTAATATATTTCATGGCTTAGAATAATAAAGGTAAAATAAAATGCGACATAATCAAACCGCCAATAAAGAAACCAATAACCGCTTTCAGCGAAGGCAGTTGCAGGTTACTCATTCCTGCAATTGCATGACCCGAAGTGCATCCACCGGCATAGCGTGAGCCAAAGCCAATCAGCAATCCTCCAACGAGTAATATGATAATCATCTTAGGCGATTCAAAAATTTGATTCCCAAAAAGTGCATCAGGCAATAACTTTCCGTTTGGAGCATCAATATGCATTGCTGCTAATTGCTCAATAGTTTTTGGATTAATATCAACATTGGAAGCATCACTCAAAAAATGAACCGCCACATAACCGCCAATCATTGCGCCGATTACAACGGCTAAATTCCAGCGCTGCGATTTCCAATCCCAATCAAAAAAGGGAACCTTTTTCCCAACACCTGTCATTGAGCATAATGAGCGCAAATTGGATGACATTCCAAATACTTTTCCGAAATAATTTAGGGTAAGCATAATCAAGGCTATCAGAAAGCCTGCAACCGACCAATGCCACGTGTGAGTAATAAATTCCATGCCGTGATTTTTTACAAAAATAGTAATATTAAATTATCGAAATGAAGTATTTTTGAACTCAAATTATATCCTGTAATGAAAAACTATTCGATAGAAATAAAATGGGCGCTCCGCTTCACGCTGCTGACATTAGCCTGGGCAATTGGTGAGAAATTAATTGGGCTTCACGATAAATACATTGCCGATTACCTTTTATACAGTATGCTATTTGCAGTGCCTGCATTTCTGTTTTATTATTTGGCAATAGCCGAAAAGAAAAAGTTTGCTTATAATGGCAGTATGACCTTTAAACAAGGTTTTGTTACCGGAATTATTTTATCAGCAATAATTGCTTTACTGAGTCCTATGGCGCAATATGTTATTTACAAGAGCATAACACCACATTTTTTTGAAAATCTAATCAGTTATAAAACAACACATACCAGTATGTCTGCAAAGACTGCCGGAGAATTATTTAACCTTAAGTCATATATGATACAAAGCATATTTAATGCTTTGTCCTATGGAATGGTTACCGGAGCATTGGTTTCTTTGCTTCTTAAAAACAAAAAATAATTTAGCACGATTGTTGTAAGATCAAGGAAAAATATTTTATATGAAGACTACTGCCAAACTCACTTTTTTTATTGCATTGATTTCTGCATTCACTTCATGCGTCAGCACAAAATCAACATTGAAAAATGTAGATGACACTGCACCTTTCCCAAAACTAACCAAAGACAACACTTTTGTTTTGACAGAATACAGCAAGGACAAAAAATATGGTTATGATGCAGATTATCCGGTGAATGTTTTTTACCAGAATGCTAAAGATGAAAACCTCAACGCTCAGCGTTATCTCAACGCTTTGGCTGGACCAAATGGAGAAAAAATTACCTTTACTAAAATTGAAAGCTGCTGTCCGTTTCCAACCAAAAGAGTTGAAATTGGCGCAGGATTCCTTGATGTTTATGAATTGATATGGCAGGGTCAGGAAAAGCCAATAAGACTTTATATAAACATCTATGAAAGAGGATATTTGCTTGTCCCTGTTGGTCTTTCGATAAAAAAATAAGTTAACGTTTTGTTGTAAAAAAACAATCAAAATAATATTACCTTTGCGCGCATAAAACACACACGTTATGAATATCAATTCTATTCCACAAATCAAAAATACCGATAGTGGAAATTTCTTTGTCCTTGCAGGTCCTTGTGCCATCGAAGGCGAAGAAATGGCAATGAAAATTGCCGAAAGATTAGTTACAATTACTGACAAATTAGAAATACCATACGTTTTTAAAGGTTCTTTCAAAAAAGCCAATCGTTCCAGAATTGACAGTTTTTCCGGAATTGGCGACGAAAAAGCATTAAAAATCCTTCGAAAAGTTTCCGAAACTTTTCATATTCCTACGGTTACCGACATCCATACCAACGAAGATGCTGCAAAGGCTGCAGAATATGTTGATGTGCTCCAGATTCCTGCATTCTTAGTGCGCCAGACTGATTTAGTAGTGGCTGCTGCCAACACAGGGAAAACGGTCAACCTTAAAAAAGGACAATTCATGAGTCCGGAAAGTATGAAACACGCGGTTCAGAAAGTTTTGGACTGCAATAATCAGAATGTAATGGTAACCGACAGAGGAACAGTGTTCGGCTACCAAGACATGATTGTGGATTTTCGTGGAATCCCAACCA
>DBIH01000166.1 GCA_002296885.1 Flavobacterium sp. UBA807
CCAATTATCAACACCACAATTTCCGGAGCATTCTCTTTTTGCTGTTTTGCGTTGAACGTAAATGATTCCCGCTTTTTTAATAATGGTGATATTTCAGAAATGTAATCATACTGCAAAATCATCTGATGGTAAAAATTGAGCGGTGGTACTTTTTTGGTATTGAAAAAAGTCAAATCACTATTCTGCAAAAAGAAAAAGTATTTATTGTAATGCGCCCTGTGTTCCTTGTACATTGGGATTGCAGTTACAATGTTGAATGTCAAAAAAACAATAATACAACTGATTATGATTTTCAGCTTATTTACAAGTCGGATTTTGTTTTCTGACTGTCTGAAGGCAAGGATTATAAAAGCAAAATATACCATCAGCAAAGGAATTGCTATAAGAAACCTTGACATGAATTCCTTTATTTCATTTCCATTTGTATTCACCATCGCGCCAAGTACCGATTGCGTTACAAAACCGCCTATAGAAATTAATGTCATCTGCTCAAAGAAGTTGGGCAACAAAATGAATATCGAAAATAAAACGATTGTAATCTTCTTATTGAAAAAAATATTGATAAAAAACAATACGCAAAGATTGGCGGCAACATTCATTACAAATTGCGCTATTGGGCTGGCTGAAAACCCTGAAACCAAAAATTTATTGACAAAAAAGAATTCAGAAATTATCAGAATATAAATTATCCAAAGGTATTCTTTAAAGAGGAACTTTATTCTATCAATAATGGTTTTCATTCAAATCAGTTATGACTTATGGGTTTTTAATAAATATTCGGCATAGTCAAAATCTTCTTGAGTATCAATATCAACATCACCAAAAAAATGATTCATCTCATAGGGAAAAGCATTTTCTGTGATAATTGTATCGGATAAAATTGCCTGCTTCTTTGTGATGTAAAGCAATCCGTTTTCAAAATAAAGTGGTTCTAAATCCTGGCTTCTTTGCCCTATTTCATAATTAAACGGGACAAATTTATTGTTAATGATTTTTCCTAATTTCTGATGATTCCTTGAAACCGTAAACAAACTGTCACAGTTCTTTTCAGTAAAAACTTTGAAAGAATCTTTAAGCAAAGTCTCGGGACGGAGCGGATTTGTTGGCTGCAATAAAATTACATTTTCAATTTCGGCATCGTTTACAGTTTCCAAACAATGCTTCAAAGCACTGACAGTTGGCTCTAAATCTCCGGATAATGCTGCCGGTCTATCAATAACTTTTGCTCCAAATTTTAAGGCATTTTCCTTGATTTTTTCATCATCGCTAGAAACAAAAACCTCATCAATAATTTCAGAATTCGCTAATGCATAACGGATGCTGTGGGCAAGCAATGGAATGCCATTAAGAAGCATTACATTTTTATTCGGCAATCTTTTAGAACCACCACGAGCCGGAATTATTGCAATGTTTTTCATTTGTGAGCTATGTGTGTAAAAATAATCGTTTTATGGTTTCCAATAGATTTTTGTTTCGCTTAATTTCAAATAAGCCTGATATTCTTCTGAACGCAGTGGATTTCTGTGTTTCAGGAGTTTTGGAAAATTAATAATCAAATCGAAAATGGCCAAAAACAACGGTTTTATTACCTTGAAATCACCTTTGAAAATTTTCGTTTTGAATTGCATCCAAATGGAATATGCCAATAATTTCAGTGTTTTTAAAAATGGTAAAAACAAAAAATAATTGTACCAATCAGCGCGGATGGCTCTGCGGTAACGAAAGGAAAATACCGATTTCGATTTTGCCCTTTCCTTTAAGTCCACGCGATGTTGCACAAAAAGCTCAGGTACATAATCAATTGACCAGTTTTTTTTGAATAATTGATAAGCCGCAAAATTTTCCTCTCCGTAAAACTCAAACCATTCGGGATAATTAGGGATATCACGCCAAGCTTTCATCCTCCAGACATGACCGCAGCCAACAAAACTCTTGACTTTTTGTACAGATTCTTTTGTGCTGATATTTTCAAGTGATTCTTTGCTCCAAATTATCCGTGCAGCAATTAATCCGCAATTGGGATTCTTTTCAAAATAATCGGTGATAATTTCAATTGGATTTTCGACTAAGAAATGAGCATCATCATCAAGGGAAATGGCAAAATCAGCTTCCGTTTTGTTGAGCATTTTATTCCTGCAATAAATATATCCTTTCGAAACCGTATTTGTCAGCAGCTCAACTTCAGGAAAAAGCATTTTTACTTTCTTGGCAGTATCGTCAGTCGAACCATCATCAAAAACAACACATTGCACATTTTGATCAAACAAATACTTTATTTTGTTGAGTGTAAAAAGCAACTCATCACAACGGTTTTTGGTTGAAATCAGTATTGAAATTCTACTCGAATGGGTCACGAATTTTGAAATTTTTTAACTTGTTCTAAATTCTGCAAACCTGTTTTTATATCCGGCTCGAGATAATTCCCTTCTGCCCATTCGTTCCAGGCTTTGATGAAAATTATTTTCTCTTCGTCTTTATAATCTTTAATCCTGTTAAAACAATTCAATAAATTTTTATAGAAAAGTTCAGGTTTTGTTTCCATGATTACCTGACCTTTATATACACTTCTTGGCGTGTGATCCCAATTGGGAACACAGCTTGGAAAGAACTTAATATCTTTTGACACATTCGAATAATCGCTTGCCGCGACGATTTGTTTGTGTGTATAAATGCTTTTGATTTTGAAAGCCCTGAACTTAATCTGGTTCCATTTTTTTGATAAAATCTTTTTAGTAAGCTTATCCAGAATGCCATATTTCACACGCATAAAAAGATGGCTTGGAGCTGGCGGTGTTAGTGCATCAAACCCTTTTTCCTTGTATGGGAAATTAAAATGCTGATAGGCAATAAAATAAATTCCTTTCATTCCGTTTTCCTGTGCCAGTTTATTCCATAAATTGATAAACTCCTTTGCATCGGGCAAACCGGCAGGATTATAAACGACAAAGATTGGTTTATCATCAATACGCAGATATCTTTTATCCTGAAAAGCCGGTAATAGCTCATTGAAATGATTCGTATAATCCTCAATTCCCGGATATTTCTGCTCCATCAGATTTCTTTCATACAAATCTCCGTAGGCAACTCCACCCCAGCTTATATTAGCCCATGCCAGGCAAAATCCAAAATCAGGTTTTTGACTTTTGAGGACTTCCTGAAAAGGTTTTTCCAGCAAACGTTTTCCATCACCAAACCAGTAATGCCAGTAGCAGAATCCTTCAATTCCGTATTCTTTTGCCATTTTGGCCTGTTCTTCCCTTACTTCCGGAATTCTTAAATCATAATAACCCAAATCGGCCGGAACCTTAGGCTGATCATGACCTTTGAATAGAGGTTTGGCCTTACCTACATTCGTCCATTCGGTAAATCCTTTTCCCCACCATTCGTCGTTTTCAGCAATGGGGTGAAATTGTGGTAAATAATAAGCTATTATTCTTGCTTTACTCATTTTATGATGGATAATTTGTATGTCTGTTGAATCATTTAATTTAAACCCTTAATTACTTTAGCAGGTATTCCTGCTGCAACAGCATTATTAGGAACATCTTTTGTAACTACCGCATTGGCCGCTATTATACAGTTTTCACCAATAGTCACACCCGGCATTATTACGACACCTTCACCAACCCAAACATTATTCATAATTAAAACTTTTCCTTTACTGATTAAAGGTCTTTTTGATGGTTGGAGTTTAATCATACCATCAGATGTATCTCCATGATGATGATCTGTGATATAAATTCGACTGGCGAATAAACAATTATCTCCAATTTCAACTGAGTTAATACAACCGATATGAATATCAGTATTAAAAATTACATTGTTTCCTATTTTTATTTTGGGTTCGAAAGTATCATTTTCATATTTATCCCAAGCCTCTATTCTAAATCGGTCTAAAGCTGTAAAATTATCTCCAATTTCTATATACTTTGGATTTAAAACTAAATAGTCGTTACCGATTGAAAAATTATTACCGACCTTTTTAAGCTTAGTTTTTAATTCATTCTTCTCATATTTTCCCTTTTCACGGATGATGAAGTTTATAAATTTGGTTAAAGGCTTTATAAAAAACAATACTATCCTTTTTATTATTTTTTTTACTCCAAACATCTTACTAATCTATTAATATCATCAATTTCCAATTCATAAAAGAAAGGTAATCTTACCAGGCAATCTGAAAATTTATCAGTGTTGGATAATTTCCGCCCATCGTGTTTATCTTTATAATAATTGCTGGAATGCAACGAAATATAATGAAAAACCGAATGAAATCCATTTTCCTTTAAACGTGCAATTAATTGGGAACGCGATGCTAAATCGGGCAAAATTAAATAAAACATGTGGGCATTATTGCTTGCATATTCCGGTAAAACCGGTAATTGAATACTGCTGTTATTTAGCTTTTTGAAAGCATCCATGTAGGTTTGCCATAATAGTTTTCTTCGATTTTGAATATCGTTTAAATTTTCCAATTGTGCCCATAAAAAAGCAGCAATAATTTCAGAAGGCAAAAAAGAGGAACCAATATCTACCCATCCATATTTATCTACTTCTCCTCGAAAAAACTCTGCCCTATTTGTTCCTTTTTCCCATATAATTTCAGCTCTATGAGCAAACTTTAAATCATTTATAACTAACAATCCGCCTTCACCTGAAATAATATTTTTTGTTTCGTGGAAAGAAAATGCTGCCATATGGCCGATACTCCCTAATGGTTTTTTTTCACCATTGGCGCTTGTATAATAACTGTCAATTGCCTGAGCTGCATCTTCGATAACCAGTAAATTGTACTTATTGGCTAAATCCATAATCACATCCATGTCACAGGCAACTCCGGCGTAGTGTACCGTTACAATTGCTTTAGTCCTGGAAGTGATTAATTTTTCAATTTTGTTAACATCAATATTTGGATTTGAAATTTCGGAATCGGCAAAAACAATTTTTGCTCCCTGTCTTATAAAAGCCAAAGCTGTAGAAACAAAGGTAAAACTTGGTATTATCACTTCATCACCTTGTTTAATATCAGCCAAGATAGCGCACATTTCAAGGGCATCTGTACACGAAGTGGTTAACAAACACTTTTTAAAACCGTATTTATTTTCGAAAAAATCCTGACACAATTTAGTATACTTGCCGTTTCCTGATATTTTCCCGGTTTTTACCGCATCTTCAATATAGAATGTTTCATTACCTGATAAATAAGGTTTATTAAAGGGAATCATATTATTTAAATCTTGATTTAAATTTAGTTAAAGGGAGAATACTTTTTTGAGTATCTTCATAAAATGCTTTTGATATTTTGATCAATCCTTCGCCACAAACAATTACGGGCAACGAGTCTTCTATAAAAATTACTTTTCCAGCCTGTCGATTTTCTATTATAAGTTCTTGCAGTGAAAATGCTTGTTCAATTATTACAATCCTACCATCTAAAATACATTTAGCTCCTGTAAAAGGATAGCCACAAGCGTCTATCTTTCGGATTATTTTATCAGAGGATGAATTCCAATCAATAAAATAATCCTCATCATCGAGCCACAAAGAATAAGTAGCATCGCTTTCATCCTGTTTATGTGAAATTATTGGAGTTCCAGTTTCTATTGCTGTTGTTAATCTTAAAACCATATTAACATACAATTTGCTAATGATGCTAATAGCTTCATTAATTTTTATTGGATATTGAATTTCGATATCTTCCTGAAATATCAATTCTCCTGCATCATATTTTTCAGACGCAAAAATGGAAGAAATCCCAATCTTTTTTTCACCATTAATCAACATATTAACTAAAGGGGCAAACCCTCTGTATTTGGGCAATAGTGAATCGTGGATTATTATTAGATTAGATAAATCTAAAATCCATTTCCATGATATAGCAATATAATAGTTGCTATTAAATGTTTTAATGTCTTTCTTTTCATTCCTAAAAAAATGGACAATACCATTTTCTGCACATAGCTTTGCAAGCTGATCTGAAAAATCATTTTGAACCTTATTGTCGGTTCCAATACATACAAAATCAATTATATGCCGTTTTTGCTGCACTACCAGGCTTTCTAATACTTTGAATCCTTTTTCAGACATTAAAAATAAACCTATCATCCCAGTAAATTTAGTTTTTTTATAGAATCTAAAGACGAGTTATCTAAAACCGATTTAAAGCTGTTATCTGAATACGATTGATAATCTGATTTTGATAACTCTAAAATTTTCTGAATTCCGAATGCCAAATCTTTGCTGTCTTTTAAGGAAGCTTTATATCCGTTGTAATTGTTAATCACCATATTCGTGACAATTCCCATATCAAACCCCACGACTGGTGTGCCGCAAGCTAAAGCTTCAGAAACCATCATGGGTCCTGAATCTTCAATAGATGGATTTACAAAAACTTCTACTGCCTGATATAATAAGGACAGAAGCCTGTAGTCATTAATATAATCAATATTTTGTCTTTCGAAAGTCAAACCTAAAAATTCATCCTGTTTTTCTCTCGAGACATTTAAAATTATTATTTTATTTTTTTGTTCCTCGGTTAAGTTCTGCTCCAGTATTTTAAGGGCTTCCAAAAAATATAAAAAGCCTTTTCTTTTTGATTTTAAATTTTGGGAGCCAGCCAGTATGTAAAACTTCTCTTCATCAAAATCAAATACTTTTTTTGCTATGTTTCTCTTATTGGGATTAAATTGGGCAACATCAATTATGCTATTGATGTTATTAAATTCAGTTTGATCCTTATAAATTTTTGAGTTTTTAGCCTGATTCAATGTCCATTGTGACATAGAAATTATTTGAAAGCTTCCTTTTTTGGCATTCTTGAATTTTGTATCAAAATTTAATTTGGCCAGATTTTTACCATTAGAATCAATTATGGCTGGGCAATTTTTATCGCATCCATTGATATAGCCATTACAATCCCATGCATAATGACATCCGCCGGTAAAGTGATTCATATCTACTGCAATCGTGTAAACTTTCGTATTTGTTAACTGTTGAACATTCAATACATCTGTTGAATTCATAAACCTATCGGTCATTCCAACAAAAGTAAATTCAGGAATAAAACCAATTTGTTTTATTAAATGAGCTGCATCAATGTTTTTGGACAGCTCATCATCGCTTATAAAGTGATAATTTGGATCAAATTTGCTACGCTTTTTTAATTGTTTTTTTACAATTTTTTTAAAACTACTTATATACTTATTTTCAGGAATTGGTTTGTATTGTATGATGAAACTGTCGCTTTTCGTTTTATTTTTTACTAGCATTCGAACATTATGACCTTCTTCATCATATAATTTAGCCAGTCTGTAAATTGCTTCATAGGCACCATTAACATCACCGGTTGAAAGTAATAAAACATTCTTTTTTACTTCTCCCATTCTATTGGCATTTTAAAAAAACCATTATCAACATCGCCGCTTTTAAATTCTTCCTGTCCAATATCAACAATTTTTAAATTGAGTTTTTTAGCCGGAAAATCCAATAATTTGACCTTAGGAACATCGATTGCCAAACCGATTAAATAATTATTGGCTATTAAAATATCTTTTGGAATTCGTATTATCCATGTGTTTATCCCAACAAAATTTATAGCTCTTCTTTTGATGAAAATTACATTTTCAAATTTATCAAGTAATGAGAAATTCAATCTCAGATTTTCTTCTAAAAAATCGTTTTTCAGTTTTACATGAATAAAAATCTCCTGATTAGTAAAATATTCTGAAACTAAGTTTTCTTCAGCATCTTTAATGCTAACTTCTAAAATTTGTGTTTTCTTATTTGGACTATCTTCAAAGTGAATTTTAGACAATTCATCTTCCTGCAAATTATTTTTCAAATAGTAGGATAATGAGTCCTCTAAATCTCCCGAATGTTTTATTAATCCGTTTTCAAGGACAATCCCTTTGGTACACAAATTTTTTACTGCAGCCATATTATGACTCACGAATAAAACTGTTCTTCCCTGTCCTTTACTGATATCACTCATTTTGCCAAGGCATTTCTTTTGAAACTCTGCGTCACCTACAGCCAGTACTTCATCAACGATTAGGATTTCACTTTCGAGATGTGCTGCCACTGCAAAAGCCAAACGAACATACATTCCTGATGAATATCTTTTTACCGGTGTATCGATATATCTTTCAACACCTGAAAAATCGATTATTTCATCCAGTTTTCGGGTAATCTCTTTTTTGCGCATGCCGAGAATGGCACCATTAAGATAGATATTTTCCTTTCCTGATAATTCAGGATGAAAACCTGTTCCCACTTCAAGTAAACTTGCAATTCTGCCTTTAACCTTTATTTCACCGGTTGTTGGGCTGGTAACTCTGGATAATAACTTGAGTAATGTACTTTTTCCTGCGCCGTTTTTACCAATTATTCCAACTGCCTCCCCTTGATTTATTTCAAAATTAATATCTTTTAATGACCATACGATATCACTATCGCCTTTAATACTCCTGTCATTTGTTTCACCAATTTTTAGAAAAGGATCATCTTTACCGAGAATTTTAGTCATCCAAAAACGTTCAATATCGCGTGAAATTGTTCCCGTTCCTATTTGTCCAATCTGATAAGCTTTTGACAAATTTTCGACATGTATAATTGGCTTGTTCATTAAATAATATCTACAAAGTTTTTCTCAATTCAATCGATTAAATGTAATAATTCACACTCAAACTTTAGTCCTTTTCCGGTTTTAATTGGATTCCAACGTATATTTTTTTTCCTGTTTTTTCATCAATAAAATAAGCATTGCTATAACTTCCGTGAGTTAAAGCCCTTAATTTATCAATCACTTTTCCGACCGTTGTTTCTTCATTTAAATCTAAATGCAGCAGTTGATTAAAGTCCTTTTTGAGATGTAAATTACTTCCCGATTCCGGTTCAAACGCCTGATAGGTATTATTAAGTATAGATTCTAAATGTTCATCTAAAAGTTCAATTTCTTTGGCAATGACTTTGTTGTAAAGTGTTTCAGAGGTATCATAAACTTCTTTATCAACAAAAGCTCTGGCAATAATGTGCCCGTTATCCAGTTGTTCGTCAATTTCGTGAATTGTCGCACCAATTTGGTAATCATTTATAATGGCAAAAACTTGTGGATACCATCCTCTGTTGATTGGGTTGTAACCGGGATGAATATTTATACATTTCACTTTGGTGACTAAATCAGGTGGAAAAATTTGTTTGCAATGAATTGAAAAAACCAAATCGTAATCAGCTATGATTTCATCAATCTGGTTTTGATTTTTCAGATTAAAAACCTTGACCTCTATTCCGTTTGCAACTGTAAAGCTATCTTTGTCAGTAAAAGGACTTGTTGAAAAAGTGAATTTTGTTGCACTGATTTTTTTCTTTTCAATCAGCGAATAGAATTGCCTGCACAAAGGTAAATTGTCAGAAATAATTAATGCGTTTTTAAACATATCGAACTATTGTTTTTAGAAATTGAAAACACATTGTTTCTTTTGAATGTACAGTTTTTCCATTCTTTCAACAGAAATTACATTTTTATTGATTGACTTACTCATTAGATTGTATCAACGAAATTTTTCTCTGTCCTGTTAAAAATAACAATTCCGGCAAATAATATTATTAAAGTTATTAAAGCTGAACGGCTAAGGCTCCAAAGCGTGAATTCTCCTCTTCCTAAAAAACCATATCGAAATGCCTCAATAATACTTGTCATAGGATTGTATTCGAGAAACACTTTATATTTTTCGGGAGCGGCACTCAATGGATAAATTATCGTTGTTCCGTACATCAATAATTGTACACCAAAGGTCACTAAGAATGTCAAATCCCTATACTTAGTTGTCATGGCAGTTATTATCAATCCCAGTCCGAGTCCGAGCAACGCCATTAAAATAACCAAAACCGGAAATAAAAGAACACCATTAGTAACGTGAAAACTCGTTCCTTCAATTGGGAAAAAGTAAAAATATGCCATCATGCAGATCATCAGAAAGAACTGGACGCCAAAGCGAACTAAGTTACTAACTACAATACTCAACGGCATGATTAATCTGGGGAAATATACTTTTCCAAAGATGTTTACATTGTCTTTAAAAACGGTACTTGTCTTTGTAAGGCAGTCTGAAAAATAATTCCATGCAGTTATACCCGTTAGATAGAACAGATATTTTGGCAGACCGTCTGTACTGATTCCTGCTAAGTTTCCAAAAACAAATGAAAAAACTATCGTTGTGAAAATAGGCTGAATGAAAAACCAAAGCGGTCCTAAGACGGTCTGTTTATAAAAGCTTACAAAATCTCGCTTTACAAACAAAAACAATAAATCCCTGTAATGCCAAAGGTCTTTAAATTTTACATCAAAAAGCGAGGTATGTCCTTTAATGACTAAATCCCAATCTTGAGACTGACTATTATTATCCATTTATGCTTATTGATTTTTATTTAAATTTAACAAACGCAAATATATAAATTAGACGAAGTGCAAAAAAAGAATTGAATTGATTTATTCGGTATACTGTTAACATTTGACCAAAATGGTTTTATTTGACTAATTTTGTACACAAAACATATTATTTTGATAAGCTTTTTCAGAAAAGAGAAACCCTTTTTAAGAGATTTGATTCCGGATAACTTTGTTGACATTCATTCTCACTTATTGCCCGGAATTGATGATGGTGCGACTTCTATGGAAGACAGCATGAATCTTATTAATGGTTTGGAAGAAATAGGTTTTAAAAAATTTATCACGACTCCACACATTATGGGTGACGTCTGGAAAAACACTCCGGATCTGATAAATGATAAATTATCAACGACAGTTTCAGAATTAAAAGTTCCAAACATCAATAACCGGTTAAAAGCTGCTGCGGAATACATGATTGATTCCGAGTTTAGTGAACTTTTTAAAAAGAAATCGCTTCTGACATTAAAAGATAATTACGTGTTGGTTGAGATATCTTACTTAAATCCTCCTATCCAGCTTTATGATATTTTATTTGACTTACAGGTAAATGGTTATCAGCCTGTTTTAGCACATCCTGAGCGGTATAATTTTTACCACAATTCATTAGATGATTATAAAAAATTAAGAAATGCAGGATGCTTATTTCAACTCAACATGTTATCCGCCACAGGTTATTATGGGGAAAGAGTTGCCAAGGCTGCTGATTTATTACTACAAACCGGACTCATCAGTTTTATTGGTTCCGACGTACACCATAATCGGCATTTAGAATACATGCACAAAAAAATTGTCTTGAAAAATCATGAACATTTAACCCCTGTCTTTCAAAACAATTCTTTCTTCGATTTTTAGTTTTTTTCGTTTTATCTTTTGAAAAAGGAAATAAACTTTCTCAGTAATGATTTACCAGTTCCAGACTCTGCATCGTAACCGTAGCCATAACCATAAGCATAATTATACTTGTAGTTATAACCGTAAGCTGAATAACCTTTGTAGTTAGCCCCTACATTATTGATTACATAAGCCATATTTCTTAACTTACCTTTATCACTTAAGTTAACCGAGAACTCTAGTATTTTCTTAGGTGTAAAGTCGGATCTCACAACATACAGGGTAGTATCAACCAAATGAGAAATAACGAGTGTATCAGTAACCAATAAGGTTGGAGGTGTATCTATTATAATAAAATCATAGTCTTTTTTAGCTTCTGCAATTAATTTTTCCAAACGCCCATTTGACAATAATTCGGCTGGGTTTGGCGGAATGGTCCCGGATAATATGATATCTAAATTAGGATTGTCTAAACTATTTTTATTTATAGTCGAACGCCAATCCACATTAATATCATGCAAATAGTCCTGAAGACCCTGCTGAGCTTTTTTAACTTTCAGATAATTATGCAACTGAGGGTTTCTCATATCGGCACCGATTAGCAGTACCTTTTTATTCATTATAGAAAATGAAATGGATAAATTCAGCGTTGTAAATGTCTTCCCTTCACCTTTTATGGTAGAAGTAATCATTATGGTTTGTGCAATTTTCTCTTTTTGCAGTGGGAAAATGTACGTCAGGTTTGTTCTTAATATCCTGAATGATTCACCAAGGATTGACCGGTCATTCATGCCGGTTAATTTCTGCTCTGAATTAATATGAGGAACTTCGGAAAGAATAATTTTATTTTTCGTTAATTTTAATACATCTTCTTTGGTATGCAATTTATCATCAAGCAGGAAGCCAATATAAATGAATGAAAACGGAATTAAAAGACCTATAAGAATTGCAGCCAGAAAATAAGTCCCTCTTTTTGGTGAAACCGGGCTACCGCCTGTTGATGCATATTCAACAACTTTGATAGATGATGAAGTAATGGCTAAGTTAATCGCTGCTTCTTCTCTTTTTTGCAATAATAACAGATATAATGCTTCTTTAACTGTTTGCTGACGTTCTATTCCTCTTAAAACTTTCTCGTTATTAGGAATTGCACTAAACTTATCTGTTGATGTCTTTTTTATATAATCGTTCTTAGCAAGAGAAACTTCAAGTTCCTGCTGATATGCTTTTATCGATTCTATAGTATTTGCTTTAAGGCTCGCTAACTTATTATTTAGGAACTGAATTCCCGGATTATTTGATCCCCCGCTTACGGATAGCTTTTCACGCTCTAAAACTGCAGCATTGAATTCAGATATAAGTTGATTGATGCCCGTGTTCGTTAATCCGATATTTGCAGGTAACAAGTTTAATTTCTTATCTGCTTTTATGGTCTGGTCTAAAACCTTTGCCAATGCAATTTGTGACTCAACCTGAAAGACATCATTTGTAGCATTTGTTTTATCTGCTGTTGCCGAAGTAGCATCATTATTAATGAACGTTAATTGGTTATTACGTTTGTAATTCGCTTTATCAGTTTCAACAGAATCTAATTGCTTTTCCAACGACTTAAATCGTTCATTCACAAAATTAATTGTTCTTTGGGAAACTAAACGTCGGTCATTCAATCCATCAATATCAAACTGCTTGATAATTTCATTGATTATGACTTCAGATTTATCCGTATTTGCACCTACTAAAGAAATAATTAAGATATCCGAGTTCTTGTTAACGTTTGAAATATTCAATCTACCGGCAAGATCTGACACAACTGACCCAACAGATGCATGAACGATTAAAAACTTTCTTCCGTTTAAAGTATTCAGATTGGTACCAACCTGAAGCGATAGCCTAAATGGAGTTCCGTTTGTGTACTGAACAGTGCCAAACGGGTATGCTTTAGAAGATGTCCCTGAAGAAGAATTAACTATCCTGTATCCGCCTTTAACAATTTCAATCTCAAATGAGATTGATCTGTCATCCATTTGTACAGAATTGTCAAGCCAGTCGATAGTAAAAGGTCTTTTTTTCCAAATCTCAACATTATTTAAATATCCAACATTATAATATTGATTATTAAGATTTAGACTTTTGCAAACCTGTTCCAGAATACGATATGACTTTATGACTTCAATCTCGTTATCCAGATTAACCTTGCCTTTCCCGAACAAAGATGCAGCCGCTGGGGTATTAGGTAAAATAAAACTGTTCTTGGAATCATCAATAATTTTTACTTTAGCCCTAGATTCGTATTGAGCAATCGTATGATTTAAATAATATTTTACAGCAAAAAAACAGATTACAGCAGAAATTAAGAAATAATGCCAGTAACGTAAATAAATAAAAATCTGTTCTAAGAAATCAAAAGCGTTGTTGTCTTTTTGAAGATTATGTTGAGAGTTTTCCATTAAAATTTATTTTACTAATAAAAAGACTGTTAACCCAAATGTTAATACGCTAAGTATTCCTCCAATGTTGCTCAAATAACCAGAAGTCATGATTTTAGGTCCATTAGGATTTACAATGATAACATCATTTTGTTTAACATAATAATACTGGCTTGTAAACCAACTTGAAGATGTTAAATCCAGTTTAATATAAGTTCTTACTCCGTTACTTTCCCTGATTAATAAAACATCAGATCGTTTTCCGTTTATTGTTAAATCACCTGCATAACCAATAGCCTGATTAAGTGAAATGTTCTGTTCGCTGAAACTATAGGTTCCCGGATTTCTAACTTCCCCTAAAACTGTTACTTTACTATTAATCACCATTACATTAACATTGGCATCCTTAATATACCCATTGTCATTAAGCATTTTGACAAGTAAGTCCTGCAATTCATTTGTACTTAAGCCAACAACTTTTATAGTTCCCAAAATGGGAAGAACAATCGTTCCATCCTGAGAAACTAAATACCCCTGAACTACATCATTCTTTGAACTCAACGAAGTAGTTATTTCCATGTTGAATGGTTTTGCAGATTCCGGAATTAAAGCGTCTATTTTTACTCTTAAAATATCATTGATCTGGATTTGACTTGGAGCATATACTACACTGCTCTGGGTATTGTTTTTGATATCCTGATAATAAAGAATATCTTTTTTACTGGCGCATGATAGAATCGTCACAGATGCAATAAGGAGAAAAAGTATTTTTTTAAACATATATAGTTTCTTAAATTTATTATTAAATTACAAAGCGTAAGAGCTTTGATTAATAGGAAATGCAAATCTACAATTTGATTTTATATTTTTATAAGTTTGAAAGATTTAAATTAAACAAACAGCAGTATTATATTAGTCAATATCTAAAGTTTGATATTCAGAATTCATACTTTTGAATTCAGGTACAATTTTCTTCATTTGAGCAACCACATCGAGACTTGAGTATTTTTTTGCTATTGCTGCCAGTTCTATTATCGATTCTTTGACTTCTTCAAAATCATCCCAACTGTCCTGAGCAATCATGATTTTGGTATTATGAGTTGGTAATGTTTTTGAGGTGTCGTTTAGTAACTCCTCAAATAATTTTTCACCGGGACGTAATCCGATAATTTTAATCTGTATTTCTTTATCTGGAATAAAACCGGCTAAACGAATCATCTTTTTAGCTAAATCCAAGATTTTAACTGGTTCGCCCATGTCAAAAATATAGATTTCACCTCCATTGCCCATTGCCCCTGCTTCGAGTACGAGTTGACATGCCTCGGGTATTGTCATGAAATACCTAATAATTTCAGGATGGGTAATTGTAATTGGACCGCCTTCCTGAATTTGTTTTGTAAACAATGGAACAATAGAGCCGTTTGAACCTAAAACATTTCCAAACCTTGTAGTAATAAATTTAGTTGTGTGCTTTTTCTTTGAATTTATCAAATGATAATTGAGTGATTGCACGTATTTTTCTGCAATTCGTTTACTTGCACCCATCACACTACTCGGGTTTACCGCTTTATCTGTAGAAATCAACACAAACTTTTCAACCAGATATTTATTGGACAAATCAGCGAGGTTTTTGGTCCCAAGTACATTGGTATATATTGCTTGAGGTGGATTTTCCTCCATTAGTGGCACGTGTTTGTAAGCAGCAGCATGATAAACAAAATCAGGTTTGTATTTATCAAAAACCAATTCAAGGGCACTGTAATCTCGTATATCTGCCAAAACTGTCCTGATTTTTACTTTTCCTGATAATTCTGAAATTTCAAGATGCAAACTGTGTAACGGGGATTCCGCCTGATCTAAAATAATTATTTTATAAGGATTGAATTTTAAAACCTGTCTGACAATTTCACTTCCTATAGAACCGGCTCCACCGGTTATCATAACCCGCTTACCTTTAATTTGGTCAGAAATTTTATTATTGTCTAAAACAATTGGTTTTCTATCCAGTAAATCCTCAATAGCAAAGTTCTTTAATTGATTCGAAATCTGATTTTGATCTTCCCAGTCGGTAATCAAAGGAACTGTAAAGACTTTGAAGTTGTATTCCAAACATTCTTCAACAAGTTTAATCGTTTCTTCTTTAGTCAAACTTTTTTCCGCAATAATCAACGCTTCGGCATTTACTGATTTTAAAATTACGTGTATGCCTTTCGTTTGGTTGATTATTGGTAGGTTTAGTATACTTTTACTGGTTTTATCATGCTGGAATTTATTAACGAAAGCTACTACATTAAAGCGGGCTGGTTTTTCTGTTTTCAATGCATTAGCTACCGATATAGCATTAGCATCAGCACCATATATAACTGCTTTTAATAACTGATTTGTGTCGGTAACCTGCAAATAGGTTTCAAAAATATTCTTTACCAGAATCCTGAAAAGAAATAACAATAAAAAAGAAATTACATATGTTATGAATAAGCCTGTAGATAATAATAGTCGGTCTTTTATGACAAGATGGCTACCAAAATTAAAGACCATTAATGTAAGATAGGAACTCGTTGTAGCTACTAAAAGTTTAACTCCATCAATGAATGTTGAATGCCTAATTATACCACTATATGTTTTAAACACCCTAAAAGAAAGAGCATTTATAAATATGACTATTCCATACTGGGAAACTGGGCTTATGGTAGTATATAACTTTACATTTAAACTGTAAACTATAATCTGCGTGATTACACAAGCCATCAAAACAATAAAAACATCAATGGCAAAAATTATCCACCTTGGCAGATAACCAATGCTCTGAAATCTTTTAGTCGAGATTATTTTACTCAAAAATTTAAAAACAAAATCACGCATAGTAAAAAACGAGTTTTTACAAATTTATGTTAAAAAATGTTTTCAATACGTCAGAAATTCTATTTTTCTGGCTTTCATCCAAATTCGAACCTGAAGGTAAACATAAGCCATTTTCAAAAAGATGCTGCGATATTTTTCCTCCATAATAAGGAGCATTTGCAAATACCGGTTGCAAATGCATCGGTTTCCACAAGGGTCTGCACTCAATATTTTCTTTTTCTAATGCTAATCTTAAATCTTCGCTCGTTTTCCCTAAGGCTTTCGTATCAATGATTATACAGGTAAGCCAATGATTAGAATGATAATCAGTACTTGGTTCCTTGAATATTGTAACACCATCCGCACCTTTAAAAAGTTCAGCATAAAAACGGTTCACATCTCGCCTCAAATTAGTATGTTTTTCCAATACTTCCATCTGGCCTCTTCCAATTCCGGCACAAATATTACTAAGTCTGTAATTGTAACCAATTTCTGAATGTTGATAATGAGGTGCATTATCTCTTGCCTGTGTTGCCAGAAAAACCGTCTTGTTTTTCAATTCTTTAGAATGCGTAACTAATGCGCCGCCACCTGAAGTAGTAATAATTTTATTTCCATTAAATGATAAAACGCTAATATCTCCAAAAGTCCCACATTTCCTGCCTTTATAGATACTTCCTAATGCTTCTGCGCTGTCTTCTAAAATCGGAATTTTATATTTATCTGCTACTTCCCTGATCTCATCGACTTTGAATGGCATGCCGTATAAATGAACCGGAACAATTGCTTTTGGTTTTTTCCCTTTTTTGATTCGGTCCACAATCGCATCTTCTAAAGCAACCGGACACATATTCCAGGTGTCTGGCTCGCTGTCAATAAAAATAGGTGTCGCGCCAAGGTATACAATCGGATTGGCAGAAGCCGAAAAAGTAAAGCTTTGGCAGATTACTTCATCACCGGCTTTTACTCCTAACAAAACCAAACCCAAATGAATGGCTGCTGTCCCCGAACTTAACGCCGCAACATTTACATTATCATCTAAAAAAGTTTCTAAATCCTGTTCAAAAGCAGTAACATTAGGTCCAAGAGGTGCTACCCAATTCGTATCAAAAGCTTCTTTTACGTAGTGCTGTTCATTTCCTCCCATGTGCGGAGAAGAAAGCCAAATTTTTGAATTATTCATTTACCTAAAAATGGTTTTAATTATGATTTTAATGTCCGATAAAAGATTCTGATTGTAATAATAATCTAAATTCATCTTAACTTTATCAGGAAATATAACGGTGTCATTATAATGCAAAGCGTTTTCCTGTTTTTCTAAAATATCTTCTTCGTTATAATATTTTATTGATGCTTCGCTGGTTATTCCTGGTTTCAGTTCCAATATTTTTCTGGCTTCTCCTTCGAGCTTATCGTAATATCCTTCGATGTCAGGACGCGGTCCGACGATGCTCATTTCCCCTTTTAAAACATTTAAAAACTGAGGTAGCTCATCTAATTTATATTTCCTGAAAAAAGCTCCAACTTTAGAAACAGCCTCCGTTTTTGGATGCATTGTTTTTAATTTGTATATGATAAACAGCTTTCCGTATTGACCAACGCGCTTCTGAAAAAAAACACCACTCGATTGTGTATCTATCATCAAAATAATCCATGAAATGACAATAAATGGTAGAAACAGAATCAATACTATTGAAGAAACAATAATATCAAAAACTCGCTTTACGATAGATTTCATTTTATACTTTTGGCTGGAACCCCTACAACAATATCCGCATTAACAACATTCGAAACCACCATAGCCTGACCGCCAACGGTTGCATTATCTTCAATCGTGATTCCCTGCACTGTTGAAGAACCAATTCCTAATTCGACACATTGTCCTACGGTTGTATTTCCGCCAAGATTCACTCCCGGTGCCAATGATGAAAATGATTTTACAGTACAATTGTGGCCCAAACTACAATTCATATTAATGACAACAAAATCATCAATTGCAGTTTCGTAATTGATTGTCGTTCCCGGATAAACAATACAGCCTTTTCCAAAGCTTACTGCTTCTGAAACCCAGGCTGTTTTTGCAATAAAGTTGGGAAACTCAAAAGACAGGTCTTTATATTGGTCGAATAATTTTTTCTTAATTGCCGGAAAAGCAATTCCCCAAACGATAGCGATATCTTTTCCCGAAAACTCCTGTAATTTTTCAACAGAACCTAACACCTGAAAACCCGCTATAACCGTATTGTGTTTTGAAACATCATCATCTAAAAATCCGATGATTTCAAACGATTGTGTAAACTGATTGATATTGTAAGCAACGAATTTTCCAACACTTCCGGCACCGATTATGAGTAATTTTTGCTTCATCTTTTAATTATTTCCATTAAACGGCTGCATCGGACGATCCAGACTTTGATTGATTCCTTCGGTTCGGATTACTTTTATAAAGGTAAGCCATAGAATTTTAACATCCAACACAAACGAAAGATGGTCAACATAATAAATATCTAAATCAAACTTTTGTTTCCAACTAATTGAATTCCTTCCGTTAACCTGTGCCCAGCCAGTGATTCCGGGACGGACATCATGTCTTCTTAACTGCTCTTCCGAATATAACGGAATGTATTTAAACAATAACGGTCGTGGTCCGATTAAACTCATATCACCAACTAAAACATTCAACAATTGAGGCAATTCATCTATGGATAATCTTCTGATTATTTTGCCTACTTTGGTAATCCTTTGATTGTCTGGCAGTAATTTCCCATCACTGTCTTTGGCATCCGTCATCGTTTTCAGCTTAATAATCTTAAATGCTTTCTGATGAAAACCAGGTCGCTCCTGAAAGAAAAAAATCGAGCCTTTGTTCTGAAAACCTAAAATACAAAAAACGATAATCAGTATTGGCGATGCAAGTATCAACACAATTATCGAAACCAAAATATCCAGAAATCTTTTTAAAAATAATCGGTACATCTTACTTCAGATAAGGCTCCAGCTTTGATTTCAATCCTTTTTTGGCAGGCAATTGCCACAACAATTTACACCAATCGTGATTTCCTTCGATAAAGCCCGGACCATCTTTGGTAATGACAATATCCCAACCAATCGAACGATTTTCCGGATGCTCTTTTGCCGCTTTCTTTACCATTGCTACAGTTTCTTTCCAGAATGGAACCTGCAAACCAACAATTTCAACTCCCGTTACCGGATGAACTTTCTCTTCAGGCTTTGTAATATCACTGTACACTCCAACATCAGAAATGATTCCGGTTTTTTCATCAATTACTGCTGCCATGTTTCCTGCTGCCATATTGTCTACAGAAGAATTCACAGAAATACGTTGACGACATCCCAATAAAATCACTTCATTATTATCGTCTAATTGTGTAAAAATCCTGACGGTATTTGCAGCCGAAGGCGATAATTCATTTAGAACCGGATGCTGCTGAATGAATTCCTCAACTAAATCATACTGGCTGTTTTCCAAAAATGTGATGATGCTTTTTTCGTCGAATTGTTTTGCGTCCTGAATTAGAACATCTATTCCGCAATTCCCGTCAGCAACCTTAAAAACCAATTTCCCTGAAGGTGTATTCAAAAGTTTCTGAAGCAATTCGGGCTTGGCTTTTAAATCGGTTAAATCGGCAACAGCGTGTACAAAATAGTTTTTATATGAACGGTAAAACTTAGTTTTATCATCCAAAATATCGCGAGAGCTTTTCGGGTTCATCTTCAATT
>DBIH01000232.1 GCA_002296885.1 Flavobacterium sp. UBA807
ATTATCGTAGTCGATTTTATCGATATGAAAGACCCAGACAATCGCCAAGTGTTGTTCAATCACCTCAAAGAGGAAATGAGCGACGATAAAGCCAAACACAAAATCTTACCGCCAAGTAAGTTTGGATTAGTCCAAATTACCCGTCAGCGTGTAAGACCAGAAGTAAATATCGAAACAAGGGAAGAAAATCCGAATAATTTAAGCGGTGACGTTGATGCACCAATACAGATTATCGACAAGATTAATTTCGCACTTGAAAAGATTATCAAAGACCGCAACGGTGTAAAGCTTAACGTACACCCTTTTGTGGCAGCATACCTTAAAAAAGGTTTTCCATCATTACGTTCAAAATGGTTTTTTGAACATAAAAAGTGGGTGAAAATCATACCTCGTGACGCTTACACGTATTTAGAGTACCGATTCTTCGACAACGAAGGAAAGGAAATCAAGGAATAAAGAAAAGACCACCTCGTTTAGTAACGCTGGTGGTTTTTTTATACCTATTTGTCACCCTGAGCGGAGTCGAAGGGCTTTTTTATTAGGAGCTGTTTCCGGCTGTCCGCGCTACACGGTAGCTTGCTCCCATCCGGGCTAGGCTAATCCTTAATTATTTCAATCTTCCTTTTAATGTCATTCCCAAATTCATCCTCAACCGTAATATAATGAATTCCTGTTTCGGCTTCAATTGGCATTTCGTGGAAGGTTTGGGTTGTCCCTTTGTAGACATTGTCGACATACCAATATAATTTTGCATCTTTATTGGAATGTGCCACTTTTAAAATCACTGGCTGCACCTTGCTGTTAAAATCCTTCGTCAGATATATTTTGCTGTTGGTTTTGGGATAAATAAAATCCATTGAGGCTTGCTGCGTTGGCTGACAATCGTCGCGAAATGGCGGCAACGGCTTATAATCAATATGCAGATTTTTATAGTACCATTCCATAACCGGTGGCAAAACAAACCATTTTTTAGTGACGATTTTATCTACATCTTCGCAACTGCTGTTTACGCGGTATTGCTCGGTTGCATCAAGATGAACCAATTTATGATAGGCGCAAACCGATGTTTTCATCCCTTTTCTTGGTACCAACTGTCTTATTTTTGGGCAGTCGTCCTGCGCCAAATGTCCGCTCAAGGCACAAACATCGGCATATTGCAAATCGTTTAGCGGCGTTTGGAACCATCTTTTTCTCGGCAACAAATTAAACACATCAAACAAAATCGGTGCGGCACTCCCTACTCCGGTTAACTCGGGTCTGCCTTCTCCACTGGCATTTCCAACCCAGACACCAACAACATACCGCGAGTTGGTTCCGATGGCCCAAGCATCTCGATTCCCAAAACTGGTTCCGGTTTTCCAGGCCAATTCCAGAGAAGAATCATAAAATTTCCAGGCTTCATCGCCTTCGGGACGGTTGACTTCTTTCATCGCATTATAGGTCAGATAAATCGACCCTGCTCCCAATATGGTTTTCTGATAGCTTTCGTCACCATAATCCTGCTTGAATCCGTCAACATAATTGAGTTCGGTAAATTCCTTGGTTCGGTATTTTCCGTCGGAAGCGTTGAAATAATTTATGGTTGACGATAAATTGGCGTAGGTTCTACACAAATCCCACAAATTACTTTCGGCACCGCCAAGAATTAAAGACAATCCATAATGATCGGGGTGTTTATTGATATTTCGGAGCTTAAATTTCTGCAGCAATTCATAAAAATTATTCACGCCGTGTTCCTGCAACATCAACACCGCCGGAATGTTTAGTGAGCGCGACAAAGCACGCTGCGCCGGAACGGCACCGTCAAACGAATGTGTAAAATTCTCGGGTGTATATCCCGAAATCTGGGTTGGAATATCGGCCACCAAAGTGCTGGGCAAAAGCTCTCCTTCGTCGAGCATTGATGCAAACAATAATGGTTTTAAAATACTACCCGTACTTCTTGGTGCGCCAATAATGTCTACGTCTTTGTCGTGGTCTTTATCGGTTGGCGAATTCCCAACATAACTTATAATGTTTCGATTTTGAATATCGATGACAATCACGGCAAGATTGTGTACTTCGTTTTGTTTGTACTCATTATAATATTGCGCCGCAATTTGATTCACGCGGTTTTGCAACGAAATATCAATCGTGGTTTTGATGCGCTTTCCTTCATCAGTTTTGGCAACCCGTTGCAACAGATGCGGCGCAATCTGCGGCACCATATACGGTTTTTGCGGCAAAGGTTCGTTAATGGATAACTGATAGGTAAGCTTGTCAATGATTTTTTCGTTGTATAATTTCAACAACAATCCGTTGCGTTTTCTGAGCAGTTTAATTTGATTTTTTCCGGGATAAATTAGGCTTGGTGCGTTGGGCAACACCGCCAATGTTGCGCTTTCCGCCCAGGACAGTTGCTGTGACTGCACACCAAAATAACGCCACGAAGCCATTTCCAAACCCACAACATTTCCGCCATAGGGTGCATGTGCTGCATAGAGTTCGAGGATTTTTTCTTTGGAACAACGAAATTCCAATCGTGTTGCCAAAATCATTTCGATTGCCTTTTCGAAATAGGTTCTTTTTTTGTTTTTGCGCGACAAACGAATGACCTGTTGTGTCAGTGTGCTTCCGCCGCGAACGACTTTCCCTGCGGCACGGTTTTGTTTAAATGCCTTGACCATCGCCACCGGATTAAAGCCGAAGTGCTGGTAGAAATGCTCGTCTTCATAATACACGATGCATTTTTTAAACTTATCGGGAACACTGTCTTTTGCCGGAAAGCGCCATTGACCGTCACGTGCAATTTTTGCCGCCAACAGTTCGCCGTCACTGCTTTCGATAACCGTTGAATAAGGTTCTTCGAAAAGTGTGCGCGGCAATGAAAAGTAATACACAATCAAAAGAATAAAGACCAATGCCGATTTCTTTGGATTGCGCTTGATATAGTTGATGAAGCGTTGCCACAACGCTTTTATTTTTGTTTTCACGATTGCAAAAATTCAAAATAGTTTGCTGATTAGCCCTGATCGTAGTGGAAATCTTTTTTGTCCCTCGACTGCGCTCGGGATGACAAAAAAATTGAAGCGAAGAGCGGGAACATGGTTTACTACAATTCCCGAACCATTCGCTCCTAACTTTTTACTTTACCACCTCAACCCATTGTCCTTTAGTTCTTGCCAAAAAGTCGTTATCATACATCGCTTCGCACTGCAATCCCGGTAGGTAATATTTACCAAGGTAAGACGCATTCAGAAGGATTTTGAAGGTTCGTGTTTCGCTGGCTTTCATACTGAAATAGTAATTGGCACGGTCGTCACGAATGTCGATATAATCAGCAACATTGCTGGTGGTATCGCCAAAATCGGTGTAACGTGTATTTACAATTTCAAAACCGGAAGGCAATATTTGTGTCAATGCGATGTTTTCCATCCACTCGTTCTTGCGGTTGGTAAGCGTGACTTCGGCATAGAATTCTGTTCCCTGTGCGATTTTGGTAACCGAAATCGCTTTGCCTTTTCGGTCTTTAAACACGACACTTGCCGACACATTGTTTTGGATTACCTTCTCGCTTCCGACAGGCAGGATTCCGCTATTTAGAACTCGCACAAAAAGCGTATTCTTTTTGTTGTTCTTAATCGTAATTGCATTGGCTCCCATTTTTACAGACAAATCGCGCTGCGCTATGGTTTTTGCAGTATTGATGACAATAGGTTTTCCGGCATCGGTGAATTGTGCCGAAACGCCTCTGCTTCCGTTCATCTTAGCAAATTTCGACATCGCATATAAACCATAAGCGGTGGTTTGCGTGCTCATCCATTTGTCGCTTGAGAGATTTTTGGCCAGTTTGGTTGCCATTGCAAATGCCTGCTGTTTTTGTCCCAAAAGAATTAATGTTTCCAGTGCCATGGCGCGGTTTCTGTCGGCTGAACCATAATAATAGTAATAATAATTTTCATTGAAATTCTGCTCATCGATAAACGATTTACTCAACAATGTCAAGCCGGCTGCATTTTGTTTTACCAAAGCATAAGTGGCAGCCAAACGCAGTTTGCTTTCGTTGGAGATTCCAACTGTCTCGCGTAATCGGTTCATCGAAGCCAAATCGGGAGTGCCTGCTAAAGCCAGTGTATACAAGCGATACGACTGTGCCATGTCGTTGTAATATTGTTTTTCAAAACGCCATTGCTTGGCTGCTTTTTGCTGGTAGGAAATCCATTTGCTTTTGAAACTGATTGGAAGGACATAACCTTTTTTCTCGGCTTCAATAAGGAAATGACCTGCATAAGAACTTCCCCAATCGTCGGCAACCGGTTCGCCCGGCCAATACGAAAATCCGCCACTTGCCACTTGGAAATTACCCAACCTTTGAATAGCCGCAGTCACATTTCTTTGAATGTCCTGTTTGCGCACAGCATCCAAATCCATGATATCGGTTAAATATATTTGCGGGAAAACAGACGAAGTCGTTTGTTCGACGCAACCGTGAGGATATTGAATTAAATAATCCAAACGTCTTCCAAAATCTATGGTTGGCATGGATGAAATCTCTACTTTGGCTTTGTTGCTTCCGAGTACCCCGAAGGTTTTCCAGCTAATTGTTTTGGAACTGTTAGGTTCGATGATAATATCGGAATAGGCATTCGTTACCGGATTTGGATTGGTCACATCAATCTCTACCGAATACGTCGATTTTTCCTTACCGGATGTTGCGATGATGTCGATTTTTCCGATACCTGTTGTGGCACCAACTTCTAAATTAAAGTACGCCATTTTCTCATCCGGTTCGGTGAATTTTACCATTTGCGAAGTTGGTCCGACAAATCTAACTTTATTGTTCGCTTTGATTTGAAGCGTTACATTTTTGATTTGTTTTTCGGTCGCAAACAACGTTACCGGAATCGTTACTTTTTCGGAAGGCGAAATTTTTCTCGGCAATGATGCTAAAACCATTAACGGACTTCTGACTTGTGTCGCTTTTTCAGCCATACCGTAAGCGCTGGCTTTGGCGTCTGCTGCAACGACCATAGTTCGGACAGAACCAATATATTTTGGCAACGTGATTTTATGCGTTTTGGAACCGCCATCTAATTCAAACGGTCCATAATACAATACTACCGGTTTGAAACGGTTTGCTTTTTTAGCTTTTCCGCCTCCGGCATCGGCGTCACCACCAATACTGAAGACCTGGTTTACCTTTCCGCCGTAAGCGCCAATCACATCGTCATAAATATCCCAAGTGCGCACGCCAAGTGCTTCTCGGGTATAGAAACTATCCCAGGCATTTGGTGTTTTGAAGCGAGTCAAATCCAATAGCCCTTCATCTACAACGGCGATAGTATAGGTCATTTTTTTACCGTGCTTTTCAGAAACTTTTACATTAACGGTTTGTTCCGGACGAAGCACATCAGGCATTGTAAGGACTGGTTCCAAAACCGTATTTTTATCTACAACACCAATTGGCACAACACCGTACATCCTGATTGGCGAGTCATTTTTAGTTGATGCGTGCGGTTGTAAAAGCGAAATGTTGATATACACATTTGGAGCCATATCACCGGTAATTGGGAGTTCGACGGTTGTTTCTCCTTTTTGGGTTTTGGCCCAAAGTGTTTTGAGTACTTTGGTTCCGTTTTCGACAGAAATCAACGCTCTACCGCCTTCGCTTGACGGGAAGAATATCTTGGCTTTATCGCCAACAGCATAATCGGTTTTATCCGTATTGAATTTGAGCATCGTGGCCGACTCACCATCACCTCCTTTTGATTTTGCTGACCAATACGGCATATCGATATAAACATTTTCCCCAGTAGCATGACCATCGGTTGGGTCGTAAACGCGAATTAGATAATTGCCCCATTCTTCATCTTTTACAGAAAAAGAAAAGCTTGCCCTTCCAGCTGCGTCAGTATTAACAATGAAGTTTCTATAGGCAATCGTTGAATTTGACGTGTTGTAATTCGACAAATTATCATTGGAAGCATCCCACCACCAGCGTGATTCACGACGATACACACGAACTTCAAGTTTTTTAACCGATTTAGGTCTTCCGTCTTCACTTAAGGTTACGATATCAAAACGGTTCATTTTTCCGGTTTCAATCATGCCGTATTTGTTGGGTTCAGGCGATTTTAATCCCACATAGGTTTTATATGGCGAATAAGACGTTGACGATACATCAGTACTCACATCACCACCATTTTCATAGACTTTGGTAATGAAAGCAGCACGCAGCATTCCCGGTGCCTGACCCTGAATCGTTGGTTTAATTGGAATGGATGCGCGACCGTTTCCGTCTACTTTTCCGGAGAAAATATTCACTTCTTCGGTATAGAAACTCCTGGTTGGATCATCAAAAACATATTTGTCATAACCTTTGAAAGTGGTAGTCATTTCAGAGAATTTAGCCTGAACCTCGGTTTTTAAATCCTTTCCAACAGCACCATGAAGCCATAACACCTGAATGTTATTGACATTATTTTTGCTTGCCGAAAGTATTGGTTCGTTAAAACTGTTTTTGATTTTTAGACGATTTGGTTTAATCGTTTCAATCTTGATGCTTTTGTAAAAACGGGCACCACCAATGCTTACTACCGCTTCCCAATTTCCGGTAGGCGCGCTGTCCTGGGTTGGCACGACAAATTTGTAGTGATTGAGTTCATTCAGCTTTTGCACCGACTCATAAACGGTTTTTCCATGAGGATCGTTCAGCCTTAATTTTACTGGATGCGAAGCGGGTAATTTATTGGCATTGTCATTCAAAATAAAAGACAGATACATGGTATCTCCCGGGCGCCAAACGCCTCGTTCGCCATAGATGTAGCCTTTTAATCCTTTTTGTAAAGTTTCGCCCGAAACATCAAAATTACTTACGGATAACGAAAGCTCATCATCAAGTTTTACATAGGTGCTTTGCTTTCCTTTTGTCACGATGGCGAAATAGGCATATTTTTCCAACTGGAATGAAGCCATCCCATCACCATCTGTTGATGAAGTGGCAATTTTTTGTTGTTGGTAATTGTATAAATCAACACAAGCTCCTGAAATTGGATCCGTCGAAACGATGTCACTGACTGCAACTACAACTGATTTATCAGTTCCTCTTTTGGCAATAACACCAATGTCTGAAGCAAGCACATTAGTTCCGATTTTGGTATTGTAGTAATAGTAATCACCGCATGGATCTTCACTTTCTCTCCAGTCATAATCTCTTTCATAATAGTAATCATCATAATCATTACCACTGTAATTGACATCATCTTCATTGACTTCTTCCTCGGATTCTTCGTTATCACTTTCAGAGTTTGTAGTTGATGTGGTGCATTTATACAATGAATATTTCTTTTTAAATGAGAACTCGACACGGTAAATTGCGCCCGGTTCCGGTTTTACTATTTGCGATATGTCTAAAGCATAGGTATTCCAACGTGTATAATCGAGCAGATTGTTCTGCTTAAGCTGAATGGTAGTTTTAGCTACAGGCTGGCTAACCCGTTTCAGGTTTCGGGTACCGTTGAGTTCATTATCCTGCAAAAACTGCATGATGTTGTCTTTGTAAATTTTGTAGATTTTTACATCAACCGCATTGAGATTTGCCGCCTCGAAATTGATTTTCAAATTATTGGAACTTGGCAAAATGGTTCCACTTTTTAGAAGTTTTACGCCTGGTTTTATCTGATCAAATGACAACCTTTCGGAATAATTATTTTTCATTTTGTAACCGTCAATGTTCTCAACTCCTTGAAAAACCTCAACCAGTTTACTTCCTGAAAACGATTGCTCGACAGCAGTTGCAACATCAGTTGCTGTTACTTCTTCTGTATCAACAGCAGCGGTATCTACCATCACCACAGCAGTATCAACAGCGGCTTCAACGGCAACTGTCTTGGAAGTTCCTTTATCTATTGAAGATGTA
>DBIH01000239.1 GCA_002296885.1 Flavobacterium sp. UBA807
GGAGCAGTTGCCGACGTTGTTTTGCAGAAGGTCAGAGTAAAATTGGGATTCGAATAAACTATTTTTTGTATTCGTCAAGCGGATTTACTTTAGCTCCGTTTGAATCAATATCCAAGCCTCCTTTCGAATAGGAAATAGTCGCATCATTGATAAATCTGTAATCTGTTTTCAGAATTTGTTCAGCAGCCGGAACCAACTGGCTAAATCGATACTCCAAAACAGAATGATTCCGGATGAAGGGATTTTTATTGGCTACTGTTTGAAAAGTCGCCCATTTTTTTCCAAGATACATATTGAAAATAGTTTCCGTATAACCACTATTAAAATTGATTTCCAGCGCATCGCCGGCTTTGATAAAATGAGCACTTCTGGGCATTTTTATAGAGTCATACAAAACTGTGTTTTCAAGCAAAACCATATCGTATCCAGTTTTATTGGTTACGGTAATAAAATGGTTACTATCTGCAGTTGGCGGATTTTTATAAAACGTTTCAAACGGATTTTCTCCGGTTTTTAAAGATACATCCTGTTTCATCTGCCTGATTTCCGATTCTTTAAAATCGGCCAGGAAAACCTGAAAACTGTCAATAGCATACTTCATATTCGTATAGTAACGATCTATTTTTGGTGGTTCTGACTTGTATTCGGTATCGTCATCATAATTCCCATCATTACCATTTGTGAAATTATCAAAATTGCTGCTATTGATAAAAAGGACTATTCTCAAGGCTACAAAAATCCCGACAACCACATAAATCCATGTTCTGTTTTTCTTTTTAGGCCTGTGTGCTTCAAAATTTGATTCCCCAATATCTTTATTCCTTTTTACTTTTTGAGCTAAATCCGCATCAAAAGGAATATATCTGCTCATTGCCGAAAACGTTTTATTGGCTAGCTCAGAATTGTGATCCAGTTTATAAAGATTTGTGACGGACTCCAGTAAATGTTCTATTTTTTCTTCAATCGCATTGTCTTTTATTTGATTGAGAAAAGCGAAAAAATAGCTATCCTTTATGTATAAAACCTTTGATAAATTCCCGTATGGTGGCTTTAAAGCGGTAATTGCTTCATCAATTTTATCTAGTGAATGTTGCTTTAGATTGTAATTCAAATTGTCAGGAAAAAGTTCTTTGGCTTCTGCCAAATGGCTTATTTCATTAAACTTGTTAGTTTCCAAATTCTGATTGAAAAAAGACAATAGTTCTTCGCCAAAAAATTGTTGGACAAATGCTTTTATTTTTTCAGTTTCAACAGCAGGAACACTATTGGAAAAATAGGTTCTTGGATAATCTTTACCCGAAAGAAAATTAAAAAGAATCCTGTTATTCAAAACAATCAGAAACGAATCGGCATTTTTTTTCAGAGCCTCTAAGAGTTGCGAAATGTGAGAATCTTCAATTTCCGGATTGTTTTCCTTTTCAGCAATTAATTGCTTTTTAACCTCTGTAAAATCCTGATTTGAAAAACTTCCAATTTTAGATTTATCGAGCGAAACCGATTCTAAAAGTCTGATAATGTTCATTTGTCCTGAATATGTATAGAAACAAATGTAATTAATTTTATATAGCTTCAAATAATTTTCCGGGCAATGGACGAATTACACCTTTTAATTCCATGTTTAAAAGCAGTGACGAAACTCTAAAGACAGGAAAATCACATTCAAGCGCTATAATGTCGAGTAGTTGCTTATTATTCTTTTGAAGATAATCGTAAATTTTTTGCTCGTCATTATCGAGTGTGACAAATAATTGTTTCTGCACAACCTTGTCAATCTGGGTTTGCGGATGAATCTCCCAATTCATCATATAAACTAAGTCGGCTGCAGAAGTCAGTACATTTGCCTGTTGTGTTTTAATTAGATTGTTGCATCCCTGACTGTATTTATCGGTCGTTCTTCCCGGCACGGCAAACACATCCCTATTGTAATCATTTGCCATCATTGCTGTGATTAGAGAACCTCCTTTCTCGGCACTTTCAATTACTATTGTAGCTTCGCTCATCCCGGCAACTATCCTGTTCCTTTTAACGAAGTTCTCTTTTTCAGGATTGGAATTGCTCCAAAATTCTGTCAGGAAGCCCCCGTTTTGTTCCATTTTTGAGATATACTTTTTATGTGTTTTGGGATAAATCTGATTTAAGCCATGTGCTAAAACGCCAATTGTTTGTAGATTGTTTTCCATTGCTGCCTGATGTGCCACAATATCGACACCATAAGCAAATCCGCTGACGATTAAGGGGTTGAAAATCGCCAAATCTTCAATAAGTTTTTTACAAAAATCGGTTCCGTGCGGAGTGATTTCCCGTGTTCCGACAATGCTAATCACTTTTCTGTTTTCAAGATTTAATTTACCGCTTGAAAAAAGCAAAACCGGTCCGTCTGCGCAATACTTTAATCTTTCGGGATAATCATTATTTTTATAAAACAAAATGTTGATCTTTTCGTTTTCAATGAATTCTAATTCTTTCTCCGCTTTTTCGAAAACAGTTTTATCTTTTAAGTTTCTCAGTAGAAATTCTCCAATTCCATCAATTGATTTTATTTGGTTTAGTTTTGCATTGAAAACATTCTCAGCTGAACCGCAATGGTTTATGAGTTTTTTGGCGACTACATCGCCAACACCATCCACTTTTAACAGTGCTAAAACATTCAAAAGTTCAGTTGAATTCATATAAGTAATTTACCACAAAAGTACTTATTTTTGATTCGGATTGTTAATAATTTTTGTGAATAATTTTTTGATACTCCTATTGTTTCTCTAAATTTGTTGACATGAAGATTGAGCAATACATTTCCCAGTTGTTATACCGTTATCAGTGTGTTACCGTACCCGGTTTTGGTGCGTTCCTGACGGAATTTCAATCCGCTCAATTGGATGAAAATTCGAATTCATTTTATCCTCCGAAAAAGCTGATTTCGTTCAATCCTTTCATTAAAAATAACGACGGTTTATTGGCAAATCATTTGGCTGAAACCGAAAAAGTATCTTATGAAATTGCGGTAAATGCGATTCAGAATGAAGTGTCGCACTGGAAAACCAAAATCAATGAATTTGGAAATTTCTCCATCAAGAACATTGGTGAGTTTTCATTGAATTCGGAAAGTAATATTGTTTTTGTTCCAACGGATCAAATTAATTACCTATCGACATCGTTTGGTTTGAGCTCTTATATTTCTCCTTCCGTAAAACGTGAAGTTTACAAAGAAGAAGTTGAACAGCTTGAAGAGCAAGCTCCAATCATTTTTACGCCTGAAAGAAAAAGAAATTATTCTTTCTTGAAATACGCTGCAGCTATCCTTTTAACTGCCGGAATCACCGGAACTGTTGGATACAAATACTATGAGAATAAAATTGCTCAGGAAACACTTATTGTGCAAACCAACGTTCAGAAAAAAGTAAACCAAAAAATTCAGGAAGCTACCTTTTATATTTCTAATCCGTTACCATCGGTTACCTTGACTGTTCCGGCGGAGAAAATGCCTTATCATGTGGTTGCCGGAGTTTTCAGGATAGAGAAAAATGCCGAAGAACATTACCAAAGACTACTTAAATTAGGATTCAAGGCAGTACGATTAGAGCCTAACAAACATGGTTTGTTTCCTGTGCTTTATGGAAGTTACGCAAGTTACGCCGAGGCGCAGCAGGCGATGAAAGACATTCATAAATTAGACAATAAAGACGCCTGGCTCTTAATTGAATAACCATAAAATTATCCCGTTAAATCGGGATTTTTTATTTTCAGTGGTTACCTTTGTAAAAAAAAGTATGAGCCCAAAATTTCCTTCAGAATCACACACAATCCTAACCGATTTGGTTTTGCCAAGTGAAACCAATCCACTGAATAATCTTTTTGGTGGCGAATTATTAGCCCGAATGGACAGAGCAGCAAGTATTGCTGCAAGAAGACATTCACGCAGGATTACCGTTACCGCTTCGGTAAATCACGTTGCTTTTAACCGTGCCATTCCTTTGGGAAGCGTTGTTACCGTTGAAGCTAAAGTTTCCCGCGCGTTTACATCATCAATGGAAATATTTTTGGATGTTTGGATTGAAGACCGGGAATCGGGAAATAAAACGAAAGCTAATGAAGCTATTTATACTTTTGTTGCTGTAGACGAAATGGGGAATCCTGTTCCGGTGCCGCAAATTGAGCCTCAAACCGAAGAAGAAAAGGCTAGATTTGATGCTGCTTTACGCAGGAAACAATTGAGCCTGGTTCTTGCCGGGAAAATGAAACCGCACGATGCTACCGAATTGAAAGCATTGTTTTTATAGCAAACAAAAACGTCAAAAAATAGCCCCGATAGAAGTGTAAATCCTTTTTGCCTGCAAAAAGATTGTAACGGATAGCGGGAGCAGTAGTCCTAAGAAAAATGTGAGAAGTGCTCCTAATAAAAAAAGCAACCAAATGGGTTGCCTTTTTGTTACATATTGTACAGCCAGCTTGCCGGATTATTATAGGTGGTATTCTGAAGAATCAGGAATTTTAAAACCGTTTTTCCTGTGTCGCCGTTGGTTCTAATTCTACCCAAAGTTTCTTTTGTAGAAACCTTATCGCCAACGCTTACATTAACACTGCTAAGGTTTTGGTATACCGTAAAATAATCTCCATGCTGGATGAACACCGCAATATTTAATGGCGATAACTTAATTACTTTGGTTACCTCTCCGCCAAAAACAGCCCTTGCTGTTGCTCCGTTTTCGGTAGTTATTTCAACACCACTATTGTGGACCATCAATGTTTTGTAAATAGGGTGCGGCTGGTCTCCATAAGGAAGTGTCACAACACCTTTTTCAACTGGCCATGGGAGTTTTCCTTTGTTGGCTCTGAAGTTGTTGGCAACTAATTGCCCTTCAGGAGTCAATACAATTTTGGCAGAAGTTTCTACTGCTTTTGTCGATTCGGCCGTGGTTGTTTTTGGATTGGATTTTGCCCTGCTTGCTGCGGTTTTCTTATTTGCTGCTGCAATGGTTTCCCGGATTAATTTTTGGATTTGGGCATCAATCTTTCTGGTTTCCTGTTGCTTTTTCTTGATTTCGGCCATGATTTTGCCTTTGTCCTTTTGGATCTGAAGCGCTATTTTTTCCTGCTCTTTCTTTTCAACTTCTAATTCCTGCTTTTCTTTTTCGTTCTCAGTGATTAGCTTTTCTTTCTCCGTTTTTTGAACCACAATTTTGTTAGTATAGCCTACAAGCTGCTTTGTTTTTGATTCGATTTCCTGCCCCTGCATCCTTCTGTAGCTCGCATATTGCTTCATGTATTGCGCTCTTTTGTATGCCTGAAGAAAGTTTTCTGATGACAATAAGAACATGGCGCGGCTTTGTTCCGAACGGCTTTTATAGGACTTTAAAATCATTGCTGCATAATCTTTGCGCAATTGCTCCAAATCTTTGTTAAGCTGATTGATTTTTACCTGATTGATGTAGATGTCATTGTTTAACAACTTCGTCTGTTTCTCGGTTGTTTTAATCAATTTTTCCTTTAATCCGATTTTTTCTTTTTGAATCATCAATTGACTGACTACAGATTTCTCTTTACTTTTCATAGAGTTAAGTAGTTCTTCTTTTTCACGGATTTCCAATTGGATTTTAGCTTTACGCTCTTCCAATTGCTCCTGTGTTGGCGGTTGGCTCCACATTTGGAGTGAGCATAAAAAGAAAAATAAAGGAAGAAGGAATCTTGGCATATTTTTTATTTTGTCAATTCTGTTTTATAAAAATTCGGTCATAACCATCCGGAACGTTGTACGGAAAAGATAAATCTTCGTTGAAAGTTATGGAATTATATTCGATTTCAATGGTTGTTTTTCCTTTCTTTTGAAATGCATTTATGTTAATGCCTGCAGGCAAAATCCCCAAAGGATAATCTTGAAAATTCGGGTAATTTGCTTCAAATCTTCTTTCTTTTTCCGGTTGATCGATTTCCTGTTTCTTCAATAAGAAATGCACCATTTCAAAGAAAAAAGATTTCTCGGTTTTATCTTCAATGGTATTTAGTTTATAGCCATTATCTATTTCGGTAAATGAATAATTTCCTTTTGTTAAATCATCTATCGGTTTTCCTATCAGCATGTTTTGTATTTTATTGAAATCCAAATCGGTTCCCAGCCATTGGCTCAGTGTTTCATAGTCTCCTTCAAAATAGTTCCCATTTACTTTTTCGTAATACTTAACTTCATTTGGCGTGATTAAAGCTTTTGCCATTGTTATTCCAAGAACCCGAATACTGACCAAAATCTTTTCATCTCTTTTTATCTTGATTTCTGCCGAAACACTTTGCGAATCATTTTCGCTTCTGTATTTGGCACTTGCCCTGATATATAACGTCGAAAAGTCAATTTTATTATTGTTGTGTTTTTGGATTATCTTTTCAGAAGTTATTGCCGTTGTATCAACATTTACACCATTTGCAGGTGTTTTGGTATCAACAAAAACCTGTTTTGGTTTGCATGATGCAAAAAAAGCAATCATCAAAATACACAATCCTTTTTTCATTATTTCTTTTGCTTTTGAATAAGCTCATTCGCTTTCGTAAAATACTTTTCCTTCTTTTTAGCATCGCCCAAACCATTATAGGCTTCACCCAGCTGGATATTAAAGTTGATTTCCAATGCTTCATCTTCAACTACAAAATCGACACCTGATTCTAAAATTGTCGCAGCTTTTTTAAACTGCCCTAACTGATTATTTGCCAAACCGGCATAATAATAGAACTGCGGCTGCGTTGGAAAAAGCTGAGTCAAATCGTCCGCCTTTTTTGCTAAAACGCCAAATTGTTGCTTTTCGGTATAAGCCTGCATTAATAATATTTGCGTTTCAACATCGTCATTTTCATCTTTTAAATGCATTTCAAAATATTTGATGGCTTTGTCCCAATCGGATTTTGCATAATAGAATTTG
>DBIH01000066.1 GCA_002296885.1 Flavobacterium sp. UBA807
AGGTTTTTGTAATGAAAGAAGAATAACTTAAATTAGCCCAAAATATTTTACATGCAAGCGATATCGCATTATCAGGAAATAGTCAAAGCACATTTTAAATCATTGGCGTTAAAAAATGAGCCGAAGAATTTATATGAACCCATACGTTATATCCTTTCGCTTGGCGGAAAAAGACTGCGCCCGGTTTTGACACTAATGGCAACAGAAGTTTTTGATGCAGATTGTAAAAAAGCTTTGTCAGCGGCAACAGCCGTAGAGTTTTTTCATAATTTCTCATTGATTCATGATGACATCATGGATGATGCGCCTTTGCGAAGAGGTAATGAAACCGTTCATGAAAAATGGGACATTAATACCGGAATCCTTTCGGGTGATGCCATGCTTATTTTGGCTTATCAATATTTCGAAGAATATGAACCACAAATTTTCCGTGAACTGGCAAAATTATTCAGCAAAACGGCGCTTGAAGTTTGTGAAGGACAGCAATATGATATCGATTTTGAAACCCGTGAAAATGTCACAATTCCCGAGTATTTGAAAATGATTGAATTCAAAACGGCAGTTTTAGTTGGAGCTGCCATGAAAATGGGGGCAATCGTTGCCGAAACTTCACAAAAAAACGCAGATTCCATTTATGATTTTGGATTGAATTTGGGAATTGCTTTCCAGCTTCAAGATGATTATCTGGATGCTTTTGGCAACCCGGAAACTTTTGGCAAACAGGTTGGAGGCGACATCATCGAAAACAAAAAAACCTATTTGTATCTAAAAGCTATGGAATTTGCATCTGCCAGTGAAAAAGAACAATTGTTGCATTTGTTTTCCATTCAACCCAACGACAATACCGATAAAATCAATTCGGTGAAGGAAATTTTCAATCAGACCGGTGCATCAGCAGCGACACAGAAAGCAATAGAACAATACACCTTCAAGGCATTGGCAACTTTGGAAAAAATGAATATCGGTACAGATAAAAAAGCAATCCTAAAAACTTTTGCCGAGAATTTAATGAAAAGAAATGTCTAGTTTCATAGCACCATCAACTACAGACAGTTTGCTTTCGGAAGCCGAAAAAGAAAATCTGTACTCCAAACTGATTGACCAAATCAACAAAGATTTCAATTTTGCCAATGAAGCCATAGATTTTCCACAAAGTACAAGTCCATTCGAACTAAAAGTGCAGCTTCACGAAAAAATCTACAGAATGATTCAGTATAAATATGCCGAATTACTCAACTTGCTTTATATCATTGATGTTCCCGAAAACAATGTCAAACAGCTTGACGGCTCTGATGCTGTTGAGCTTTCGGAGCAAATCGCCTTCCTCGTTTTAAAACGTGAATGGATGAAAGTTTGGTTTAGGAATAAATTTTAATCCTGTTATTTCTTTAAACTAATTAAGATAAGAATAAACATTAGCACAAAAAATATTGCCATAAAAATAAACATATTATTAAAAAATGGGCTTGAATTTTTTTTCAATTCGTTTTTAATTATGTTTTCTAGCTTTATAGCTTTGATATCATCCTTTTCAAAGTTTTTCAAATATTCTAAAAGCCTTCCATTGTTATAACTATTAATAAAATCACTTAAATAAAAATTGCCTGTATTTTCAAATTTTTCTATTAAATCTTTGAATTCAGTTGCAATTAATATTTGTCTTATGGTTTTGGTTTTATTCATAGTTTTAAGTTTTATCTATTTTTTTAATAAAAATTAGTTCTTTTTTAATTTTATTATATTTAAACAAAAGTTTTGTTGGCTTGCCAGGGTCGTATATGTTGTAATTGTTTTCTTTTATCCAGTTATTTATTTTTATATCATATAAATCGTATCCTTTCTTGCGGATTTTCGATGTGAAATTGTCATTTGATGGACCACATTTAGTTTTAGTTTCTATGAAGTCACTTGAATTATTTGTCCAAAATATTTTGATCGAAATTCCTCTTTTCCCAAATATTGTTTTTGAATCATTTGTGTTTATGCCAAATCTATATTTGCTATTACCACACTTTTGAATGGTTAATTGTAAGTTCATCATTAAAAATAAGCTCTCACAAACGGCATAAACGCACTGCCATAAACATTTTTGTCTTTATCATAAAGTACGTTGACACGAGCGCCAATAGTTACATTGCCTTCCTGATAACCGGCACCTAAAAACAAACCGGTATTCCAGAAGCTTTCTTTAAAATTCCCTCCCAAATCAGTATATTGATTGTGTACATTCACTTCTTCGAGTTCGAGCGAAAACTGAATTTCCTCAATCGGATTGTAAAGCCCGATTAAGCTACCGCCATACAGATCTGAAGAATAATAATGCTTTTTTTTCAATCTGCTGAATTGTAATCCGGTTCCAAACGCAAAGTGTTCATTAAAATTATATATAGCACTCGGTGCAATAGTCGCATCGGTATAATCGTTGCCAACAGCCAGACCGAATCCGCCACCAAAACGGACATGTTCCCAAAAATCACCGGTTTTAGCTTTTGGCAAATTGGCTTCCTGCGCATAAAAAGTAGCTGATGCCATCAAAAAAATAACACTCAAAAAAGTTTTATAGAAGCTGATTGAAATACTGGATTTCATGATTTTTTTCATTTAATTTTTTAAAACATAAAAGTATCTAAAATAATTAATAATTTCTTTCATTTATTGTACTTTTGCCAAACTATTATACAAATCAGGACATTCAATTATATTTTATGGATAGGTTTTCCTTTTTAAACGCAGCACACACCGCATTTTTTGCCGATTTATACGACCAATACCTTCAAAATCCCGATAGCGTTGAACCAAGCTGGAGAGCATTTTTCCAGGGTTTCGACTTTGCTCAGACAAGTTATGGCGAAGAAGAATATTTTGATGCACCGGTGCAGGAACTGGCGAATTATGCTGCTAATGTTCCTCAAAACGGACAGGTTTCTGATAAGCTTCAAAAAGAATTCAATGTGCTGAAATTAATTGACGGCTATAGAACACGCGGTCATCTTTTTACCGAGACTAATCCGGTGCGTACGCGAAGACAATCTACACCGACATTGGATTTGGAAAATTTCGGATTGTCATCAGCCGATTTGGATACGGTTTTTGATGCTGCTAAAATTTTAGGACATAAGCCATCAACATTAAGGGAAATCATCACGCACCTGAAAAACGTGTATTGCCAACATATTGGTATCGAATACATGTATATGAGAAAACCTGAAGTAATTCAGTGGATTCAGGATAAAATCAATGTAAATGATAACCTTCCGAATTTTAATGCCGAACAAAAGAAACATATCTTAGGAAAACTCAACGAAGCGGTTTCTTTCGAGAACTTTTTGCATACAAAATACGTTGGTCAAAAACGTTTCTCACTTGAAGGTGGCGAAAGTATTATCCCGGCTTTAGATGCCTTGATTGATGCTGCTGCCGAAAAAGGCGTTGAACAGTTTGTCATGGGAATGGCACACAGAGGAAGATTGAATATCCTTGCCAATATTTTCGGAAAAGCAACTCAGGATATCTTCTCTGAGTTTGACGGAAAAGATTACGACAAAGAATATTTCGACGGTGATGTTAAATACCACTTGGGTTTAACTGCCGAAAGAAAAACAAAATCAGGTAAAAAAATCAACCTGAATCTGGCGCCAAATCCATCGCACCTGGAAACCGTTGGTGCTGTGATAGAAGGAATTACAAGAGCAAAACAAGACAAATATTTCCCAGACGATTTCTCTAAAGTATTGCCAATCGCCGTTCACGGTGATGCCGCAGTAGCAGGACAGGGAATCGTATACGAGATTGTGCAAATGGCGCAATTGGACGGGTACAAAACCGGAGGAACAATCCATATTGTAATCAACAATCAGGTTGGATTTACGACGAATTATTTGGATGCACGTTCGTCGACTTATTGCACCGATGTTGCCAAAGTAACTTTATCACCGGTACTTCACGTAAATTCTGACGATGCCGAAGCCGTGGTTCATGCGATGCTTTTTGCGTTAGATTTTAGAATGCAGTTCGGACGCGATGTATTCATCGATTTGTTAGGCTATAGAAAATACGGACACAACGAAGGAGATGAGCCACGTTTCACACAGCCGGTTTTATATAAAATCATCGCCCGTCATAAAAACCCAAGAGATATTTATGCCGAAAAATTAATCACTGACGGAATCGTAGATGCGGCTTATCTGACCAAAATAGAAAATGATTATAAGGAAAAGCTGGATGAAAATTTACAGGAATCCCGTAAAAAGGATTTAACCATCATCAAACCTTTTATGCAGGACGAATGGAAAGGCTATGTTCAGGTTTCGGATGACGAAATGTTGAAAAAAGTCGATACCAAATTTGATAAAAAACAATTAGACGAAATCATCGTTTCGGTTTCGACTTTGCCTTCTGATAAAAAATTCATCAGCAAAATAACCAAAATTGTTACCGACAGAAAAGTACAGTACGACAATGACGTTATTGATTGGGGAACTGCCGAAACCTTGGCTTACGGTTCGTTACTGACCGAAGGTTATGATGTTCGTATTTCAGGTCAGGATGTAGAAAGAGGAACATTCTCTCATCGTCATGCCGTTGTAAAAGTGGAAGACAGCGAAGAAGAAGTAATCCTTTTGGATACTGTAAAAGGTAAAAAAGGAAGATTCAATATTTTCAATTCGTTTCTTTCAGAATACGGAGTTCTTGGTTTTGATTACGGGTATGCGTTGGCAAATCCAAATTCATTAACGATTTGGGAAGCACAGTTTGGCGATTTCTCTAACGGGGCCCAAATCATGATCGACCAGTATATTTCATGCGGAGAAGACAAATGGAACAACCAAAACGGTATCGTTTTATTGTTGCCTCACGGATACGAAGGTCAAGGAGCAGAACACTCTTCGGCACGTATGGAAAGATACCTGCAACTTTGTGCACGCCACAATATGTTTGTGGCCGATTGTACCACACCTGCCAATTTCTTCCACTTGTTAAGAAGACAGATGAAAACCAAATTCCGCAAACCTTTGGTCGTATTTTCACCAAAAAGTTTGCTGCGTCATCCGTTATGCGTTTCAACGCGTGAGGAATTGTACAACGGACAGTTTCAGGAAACGATTGATGACAATTCGGTTGATAAGAAAAAAGTAAAAACAGTAGTGTTCTGCACGGGAAAATTCTATTATGATATTCTGGCTGAACGCGAAAATTTAAAGAGAAATGATGTAGCTTTGGTTCGCATCGAGCAATTGTTCCCGTTCCCGGCTGAGCAGTTGAAAGCGATTATCAAAGGGTATCCAAATGCAGACGATTTCGTTTGGGCACAGGAAGAACCAAAAAATATGGGAGCTTACAGCTTTATGCTGATGAATTTCGATTTGGTAAAATGGAGACTGGCGTCGCTCAAAGCCTACGCCGCACCGGCAGCAGGAAGCAGCACACGTGACCGCCGCCGTCATGCCGATGCGATCAGAATGGTATTTGACAAGAATTTATTTCAATAAGGATTTATCCTGAATTTATTTCAGGAGCTATTTCCCGCTTTCCGCGCTACATGGTAGCTTGCTGCAATCGGGGCTAGAACATAAACACAACACACATTTAAAATTTAAAATTCAAAATTTAAAATATTTAAAGATGATTTTAGAAATGAAAGTCCCTTCACCGGGAGAATCGATAAAAGAAGTTGAAATCGCTACGTGGTTGGTAAAAGACGGCGATTATGTAGAAAAAGACCAGGCCATCGCTGAGGTCGATTCGGATAAAGCAACTTTAGAATTACCAGCTGAAGCAAGCGGAATTATTACTCTGAAAGCTTCCGAAGGTGACGCAGTTGCCGTTGGAGCCGTAGTTTGCCTGATTGATACCAGCGCGGCAAAACCAGGAGGAAGTGCTCCTGCAGCAGAAGTTAAGGCTGCTCCTGCTCCTGTAGCTGAAGCACCAAAGGTAGCACCAGTTGCGGCACCAGCACCAGTAACAACTTATGCCAGCCAGACACCATCACCAGCGGCAAGAAAAATATTAGACGAAAAAAATATCGACCCCACAACTGTTGCAGGAACAGGAAGAGGTGGCAGAATTACGAAAGAAGATGCGGTGAGAGGAGTGCCGTCAATGGGGACACCAACAGGCGGACCACGTAGTTCTGAAAGAACAAAGCTTTCAATGCTGCGTCGTAAGGTTGCCGAAAGATTAGTGGCTGCGAAAAACGAAACCGCAATGCTGACGACGTTCAACGAAGTTGATATGTCAGCAATTTATGCATTGCGTGACCAATACAAAGAAGAATTCAAAACCAAACATGGATTAGGATTGGGCTTTATGTCGTTTTTTACCAAAGCGGTTACAAGAGCTTTGCAATTATATCCTGACGTAAACTCTATGATTGATGGGCAGGAAAAAGTTTCTTATAACTTTTGTGATATTTCAGTAGCGGTTTCAGGACCAAAAGGATTAATGGTTCCAGTAGTTCGTGCGGCAGAAACGTTGACTTTCCGTGGTGTTGAAGCCGAAATCAAACGATTGGCACTTCGTGCGCGTGACGGTCAGATTACTGTTGATGAAATGACTGGCGGAACATTTACGATTTCTAACGGAGGAGTTTTTGGAAGTATGTTGAGTACACCAATCATCAATCCGCCGCAATCGGGAATTTTGGGAATGCACAATGTGGTAGACAGAGCGATTGTTAAAAACGGTCAAATCGTAATTGCTCCGGTAATGTTTGTGGCATTGTCTTATGACCACCGAATCATTGATGGACGTGAATCGGTTGGATTTTTGGTGGCTGTGAAAGAAGCATTGGAAAACCCGGTTGAAATTTTAATGGATAACAACCCTAAGAAAGCTTTAGAGCTTTAGGGTTTCTACCTGCCTCGGATGAGGCGCCTATATATTTGAATCCCGTTTCATTTTGAAGCGGGATTTTCCTTTTCTTTGTAACTGCGTGAGTGATGGAAGCAAGCTACCCTGTCTGCCGACAGGCAGGCATGTAGCGCGGACAGCACGACCTCGTTTTTTAGAACGAGGGCACGCCCAAAAATTAAAAGCCATGAAAAAAAGCCAAAAACAGGCAGCGATAGGATTTATTTTTATCACAATGCTTATCGATATAACGGGTTGGGGAATTATCATTCCGGTGATTCCGAGACTGATTTCAGAACTTATTCACGGCGATTTGAGTGAGGCTGCAAAATATGGAGGCTGGCTGACTTTTGCGTATGCGATTACACAGTTCATCTGTGCGCCTTTGATAGGAAACCTAAGCGATAAATACGGAAGACGCCCAATACTTTTGATATCGCTTTTTGCTTTTTCATTAGATTATTTATTATTAGCTTTTTCGCCAACAATCAGCTGGTTGTTTTTGGGAAGGATTATTGCCGGAATAACCGGAGCCAGTATTACGACGGCATCGGCTTATATTGCCGATATCAGCACGCCGGAGAACAGGGCTAAAAATTTCGGAATGATAGGCGCAGCTTTTGGTTTGGGATTTATCATTGGGCCGGTTATTGGAGGACTACTTGGGCAATATGGTTCAAGAGTTCCGTTTTACGCTACAGCGGTTTTGTGTATGCTGAATTTCTTATATGGCTATTTTATTTTGCCCGAATCGTTATCTAAAAAGAACCGCAGGGAATTTGATATCAAAAGAGCAAATCCGGTTGGCGCGTTTAAGAATTTAAAAAAGCATCCGTCGCTTTACGGATTGTTGCTGTCGCTTTTTTTGGTTTATGTAGGATCACACGCCATTCAGGGGAACTGGAGTTATTACACGATGTATAAATTCAGTTGGGATGAAAAAATGGTTGGGATTTCATTGGGAGTAATCGGGCTTTTGGTTGGGATTGTTCAAGGTGTTTTAATACGATGGATCAATCCGAAACTGGGAAATGAAAAAAGCATTTACATTGGATTGGTGTTGTATTGCTTGGGAATGTTTATGTTTGCTTTCGCCACACAAAGCTGGATGATGTTTGTGTTTTTAATTCCGTATTGCCTTGGCGGAATCGCCGGTCCTGCAATTCAGGCGGTAATATCAACAAGAGTTCCGGCAAATGAGCAGGGCGAAATTCAGGGGACTTTATCAAGTTTAATGAGTGGCTCCATGATTATTGGCCCGCCGATGATGTCGACTATTTTTTACTTTTTCACACACAAAGAAGCTCCTTTTCAATTTCCGGGAATGCCATTTATTGTTGGCGGAATGCTGATGATGATCAGTGCTACTATTGCTTACTTTTCTTTTAGAAAAAAATAAATTATTTCAAGTAAAGGCAGTGATTATAATAGTCGATAATTGCTTTGCCTTGAAGCAAAATATCTGCACCGATGATTCCATGAACCGGTTTCGCTTTGTGTTGGAGCAGCGCTTCATTAACATGGGTCATATCAAAAATAATCAGCTGAAAACTCTCAGTTTTCCAACGCCCTATTTTCAGTGAATTGTTTTTAGCCAATTGCGTAAACATTCCCGTAGCACCGGCACCCGAAGCTTTTGTTTTCGATTTTCCGGCCTTAAGGTTGAAAAGCTCAATGCTTTCAAAACCAACACAACTGTTGGAAGCGCCTGTGTCGAGTATGAAATTTCCCGAAACGCCATTAATCGTTGCTTTAATCAGCAAATGCTGCGTTTTGGAAACCTTGAAGTTAATTTTCCTGTATTTCTCTTTTTTGAGTAAGTCCTGAAGATGTTTCATATAATTAAATGAAGTCCAAATGTAATCTAAAAAAGCAGAACAAACTTTGTAACTTTGGCACTTTGTAACTTTGGCACTTTCAAATGATTTTAACCGATACACATACCCATCTTTATTCTGAAGAATTCGACCTGGACCGAACCGAAATGATTCAGCGTGCCATTGATGCCGGAGTTTCCCGGTTTTTCGTTCCGTCTATTGATTCGGGTTACACCCAAAAAATGTATGATTTGGAA